>JANNSW010000081.1:0-10799 GCA_031403055.1 Hyphomicrobiaceae bacterium
GCAAGACCGGCACCGTCGAGCAGCCCCAACTCCACTTCGAGCTGCGCAGAGGCTCCGAGCCCGTCGATCCGCTGCCCCATATGGCGAGCAATTGAGGCTTCGCCGCTTCGGGCGGTCTGCAAGGGTGGTGGCGCAAGGGCAACCCGAGCAATGACCGAATCTCTTTCGCTAGCGGTTGTGCCTCGGCGGTGGGTGCAACAGGTGCCTTGGCCGTATTGCACCTTCGGCTGGCGTTGCGATCCGGGGTGGTGCAGTCCGGCCTGAAGTAGGCCACTTGCACCCTACAGGTCCCACCAGCTCCAGTGAGCGCGTCACAACCCATCCTCCCACGGCATTCCCGCGCCGGCGGGAATCCAGACGAGCAGCCGATGTCGCGTGGAGAATTGGCTGGTTGCCCGCCGTCCGTGCGGAGCAAGGCCTCGTCGTGACGCGGGCAGGACGGCACTGGTATCAGGGTATTCGTGATCGTGGGCTTGCGGCGGGCGGAGCCGGGACGCAGGCAGGGCCTCGCCCACAACAAATTTGCCAGCACGGCCATTGCGAGCCCAACAGTTCGCTGATTGTTCTCGCGGGCCCCTTGCCTAGCTGCGGCGCGCTCGTCTAGCTGCAGCCATGACCAACACCGTTCTCATCATCGACTTCGGCTCCCAGGTGACCCAACTCATCGCCCGCAGGGTGCGGGAGGCGGGCGTCTATTCGGAGATCGTACCCTTTGGCAAGGCGGCGGCAGCGCTGGAGCGGCTGCGTCCGAAAGCCGTGATCCTCTCGGGTGGTCCAGCTTCGGTGCTCGACGCCGATAGCCCGCGTGCCCCACCGGCAGTCTTCGACTCTGGCCTGCCCATTCTCGCCATCTGCTATGGCCAGCAGACGACGGCCGTGCAACTCGGCGGCCGGGTCGAGGGCGGGCATGCGGCCGAGTTCGGGCGGGCCGATGTCCTGGTGAAGGCAGCCAGCCCGTTGTTTGCTGGGGTCTGGGAGGCCGGGCGCCGCTATCCGGTCTGGATGAGCCATGGCGACCGCGTGACGATGCTGCCGGAGGGCTTTACCATCCTCGGCGTCTCGGAGAATGCCCCGTTCGCGGTTGCGGCCGACGAGGGGCGGCGCATCTACACGACCATGTTCCATCCCGAGGTGGTGCATACGCCCGATGGCGCGCGCCTGATCGCCAACTTCGTGCACGGTATCGCGGGGCTGCCAGGCGATTGGACCATGGCGCACTTCCGGGCTGAGGCGGTTGCCCGGATCCGGGCCCAGGTCGGGCGCGGGCGGGTGGTGTGCGGGCTGTCGGGAGGTGTCGATTCCGCGGTCGCGGCCGTGCTCATCCACGAGGCGATCGGCGATCAGCTCACCTGCATCTTCGTCGACCATGGCTTGATGCGCCAGGACGAAGGCGAGGAGGTGGTCGGGATGTTCCGCGGCCACTTCAACATCCCCCTCGTGCATGTGGACGCATCGAAACGCTTTCTGGCGGCGCTGGCCGGCGTGAGCGACCCGGAGCAGAAGAGAAAGACGATCGGGCGCAACTTCATCGAGGTGTTCGAGGCCGAGGCGAGCAAGCTCGGTGGCGCGCAGTTCCTCGCGCAGGGGACGCTTTACCCCGACGTGATCGAGAGCGTCTCGTTCACTGGGGGACCCTCGGTCACCATCAAGTCGCACCACAATGTAGGTGGGCTGCCCGCGCGCATGAACCTGTTGCTGGTCGAGCCGCTGCGCGAGCTGTTCAAGGATGAGGTGCGCTTGCTGGGCCGCGAGCTCGGCCTGCCTGAAGCCTTTGTGGGTCGCCACCCCTTCCCTGGTCCCGGTCTTGCGATCCGCATTCCCGGCGACATCACCAGCGACAAGCTCGAGCTCTTGCGCAAGGCTGACCGCATCTACATCGAGGAGATCAGGAAGGCGGGGCTCTACGATGCGATCTGGCAGGCTTTCGCCGTGCTGCTGCCGGTCAAGACGGTCGGCGTGATGGGTGACGGGCGCACCTATGATCAAGCGCTGGCGCTCAGGGCCGTCACCTCGACCGACGGCATGACCGCCGACTTCTATCCGTTCCCCCACGATCTGCTCGGGCGCATCGCCACCCGTATCATCAACGAGGTCAAAGGCATCAACCGCATCGTCTACGATGTGACGAGCAAGCCGCCGGGCACGATTGAATGGGAGTGAGGGGTGTTTTCGGGTTCGAACATGTCATTTCATATCAGCGAGCTGCATGCCATCGGGGATGATGCGGCTTTGATCGTCATTCATCCGCGCTTTAGTGCAACCCATTGATTAATCTCGAGTATTTCCTGGCAGACCGTCAACCGATCCAACATCTCGTGACGGTATTCTCCGGCGCATTCGAGCTTGTTGCCAGATTGGACGACCCAGAGTGTCGATGCGACACGTACAGATCGCTGGTCGAGCCGTGCGCCGGATCCGGGGAGGCCGGAGTGAAGCTGTAGATGAAGGTGCGGGTCACAGTACCAGCGCCCGCTCGAGATCGTCGTGCTCGAATGCGCTGGCCATGCGGGAGATCTCGGCCGAGCGGACGCCGACCGCCTTGGCGGCGTTGCGCCATGTCGCCGTCACCGTCGCGACCTCTTTGATGATCGCGCGTGCCTGCGGCAGCGTGAGGCCGAAAAATTCCGCTGCTGCCTCCAACAGGTCGAGCGAACAGGTACCTTCGTCGAGATCTATGTTCGTCGTCAGCACACGCGCTTTGAGATCGGTCGGTACGGGATTGAGGTCGTAGGCGGGCGAGAGGACCCAACCCGCTCTGCCCAACCAGAGGAAACCGTGGTTGCGCAGGTGATCGACGACGTTCGAGATCAGGACGTTGAAGGCGACGCGCCGATAGAGAGCATGGGCGTCGGTCTTCCCTTGCGCGCCATGCTGCGCAAGGGCGTCAACGATCTCAGGGTAGCTGCCCCGCTCGCCGTCCTTGGCTCCCATCATCGCCATGGCCGAGAGAAAGGGAATTCGAACGGCGTCAGCGCGATCGAAGCGCCGCGAGAGCAAGACCGGCTTGCCGGCAACTTCGATCAGCTCATGGTGCGGGGTCGCGATGCCGGCGTGCGCGGCCAATCGCAGAGCGACCTCCTCCCAGGCCTCCACGCTGTAGTCATCGGTCTCTTTGGGGAATTTCGCGATGGAGAGGTGGCCGTGCTGGTCGATGACCGACGCCTTGGGACGTGCGCCGCCAAGGGACGAGCCGGGCGCAAAGATGAGCTCGAGATCCTCGTCCGTTTCCTCGTCCCGAAAAACCCGCTCGGTGATCTGCAGCAGCCGGCCGAGCTCGATCAGGGCGGGAACACCGGCGCGGATCGGCGCCTGGAAGGCTCCTTCGCCGACCCAGCGGAATCGGAGGGCGCCAAGACGGGTCGTGTCGGCGACGCCGAGCAGGTAGTCGCTCTCTGTCAGGGTGCGAACGGCACGGCTTTCGCGCTCGGCTAGGCGACGTTCGGCTCGCTGCATCAAACGGCGGCCCCAGGAGTCGGGTGCGCTATCGCCGATGGAGCCGAAAATTGCCCGTCCGGCAGGAGGAGCGAATGCGCCTCGGGTCAGGTTGAGGGCGGGCTCCAGCGAGAAGCGCTCGGGGTCGGCGAGCCACCCGCCGTCGTATTCGAAGAGGATGGTCTCCGTGCCCCGAACGCGATTGCATCTCGCCAGGCCGATGGATCGTGTGCGGCCGTCCAGATCGATGTGCACCTCGAAGTCAGCCATCACGAGACGATCCGGCTGTTCGCTTGAGGTGGACGTGCTTGGGTAGCTCAGCGCTGGCCAACGCCTGGCCGACGCGATCGTTGCCGATGTCGGCGATCTGGCTCAAGCCGTCGAGCAAGCCGAGCGCCTGTAGGACACCGGCATAGATGCCGATGCTGACGCTGGTGTCGCCCGCTTCGACCTTCTGCAGGCTCGAGCGGGACGTGAAGGCGCGCTCGGCCACAACCGCCATCGGCAGCCGCCGACGCCGTCGGGCATCGTGGATGTCCGAGCCGAGTTTGCGCAGGGCGCGTCGCGCAGCGGCGGGAGGGTTGTGGGGAGTTGGCATTTGAAACCTTCGCACTACGGATTAGCCAATTATGTAGCACGAAGCTTACAATCTTGCTAGTCTTCGGGATGCGGGGCGGAGTTGGAATCCCAACCGGCAAGAGGTGGCATACCGACGGCTATCACAGCATGGTTTCGGGAGCCTGGATCGCTGCTGGCCTATCCCAGCGTAGAAGCGGCGGCGATCGCTGTAACGGCCTCGGGAGCGTTGTGGCGGTCGTGCCTGACGATAGCTGGCGACACCACGATTGTCGCGATCCGGCAAAGCAACCAATGATTTCACGAGCCGGGAGTTTTGCCGGTTCTCCTGAGGGTGTTGGGAAATCTGGTAGAATTGTTGTCCATGAAAATCAATATGTTATATCGACCATTGACGATCGAGTGAGAGTGAGTGGAGGCGGTGCGGATCGCCTTCAGGTTGTGAAGCCCGCCCCCGACAATCTTCTGTGCCAATGCGCCCGGAGATCCTGCGTTGAATTGTCAAAATCCGCAAATGAAGAGCCAATACTTGAATAATGACTCCAGTTCCGGCAATAATTCTACGCCGTGACGGCGAACAGAATCCGCCACGGTTGCCAGTGCTGTGAGCAACCCTTGGGGAAAGTTGTGGGTAAAGTTGCGCGCCTTGGCTAGCCTGTTTGAATCGCGGGGCTTTTCGCCGCTCACTGCCGGCAGCAGGTCTCGCCGGGAACGAGTTTCCTCTTGATTGCCGCCAAAAAGCCCGTATAGAGTCCACCCGTCGCCAACGCGGCGTCACCAAGTATGGCCGACCGAAAGGAGGCTCCCATGGAACTCAAAACGAGGCTGAACGTGCTCGCCACGGTGCTGTCTCTCGGGTTCGTCATTGCTATCGTAATCGGTATGATCTGACGACCCCTGTCCCGTGGAGATGACCAGCTCGACGGTCCTGGGCCAAGCGGCGCGCTCATCGAGCGAGTGCCTAGGCCAGCTGGACTGTAGCAGACTGGAAATGCGTAGCCTGAGATTGAAAGATCGACGCCGCGGAGCAAGCCTCCGCGGCGTTCTCTCGTTGAGCCGGGGCTTGTTCAAGGGCCAGCCAATCAGCAATAGTGCCACTCGCTGGTGGCCAGGTGCACTTGGAGCATCGGCCACGCCATTCTCACCGCTGGATGATCACAACGATCGGCGCACCTGCCATTGCGCCATCAGTGTCCCAATCAGATGCGACCTCAATTCGATTCGACAACCGGGGGCGGCTCGGCGGGCTTCAGACTTCCCCCGAGCCGTAGCGGTACGATCGCTGTGGCAAGGCCGGTGCGGTCGTCGGTGTCGACGATCACGCCCGTCACGGTTGCGGGACCCGGCGCCGGCTCGAATTTCGCCCGCGGGATCTTGCGCAGAAACCGGTTGATAGGCTCCTCGGCGTCCATGCCGAGCACGGAGCTGTAGTTCCCACACATCCCCACGTCGCTGACATAGGCGGTTCCGCCCGGCAGCACGCGCTCGTCGGCAGTGGGGACGTGCGTATGAGTGCCGACCACAAGGCTAGCACGGCCATCGACGAAGAGGCCGAACGCCTGCTTCTCGGAGGTCGCCTCCGCATGGAGGTCGAGCACCACGGCGTCGGCCGCCTTGCCGAGCGGGCACGACTTCAAGAGCCCGTCGACGGCCCGGAACGGGCAATCGAGCTCGCCCATGAACACCCGGCCCATCAGGTTGGCGACCAGCACGGTCGCGCCGTTCCTGGCCTTGATCAGGCTCGAGCCGCGACCCGGTGTGCCAGGTGGAAAATTGATCGGCCGCAGCAGCCGCTCGTAGCGCTCGATGTAGACGAGGGTCTCGCGCTGGTCGAAAGCGTGATTGCCCAGCGTGACGGCATCGGCGCCCGCATCGATCAGCTCAGTGAAGATCGATTCCGTGATCCCGAAACCGCCGGCCGAGTTCTCGCCGTTGACCACGATGAAGTCGGCACCGTGCCTGCTGCGCAGCAGCGGCAACACGTCGAGCACCGCGGCGCGCCCCGCCCGTCCGACCACATCACCCAGGAAAACGAGGCGCATGCATCAGCTCCTGTGGTCCCTGCTCCCCGAGGGAGTGAGGATGATGTCGAGCGGCTGGTCGTGGGGACCGCGCGGGAGGTGTGCCACCTCCTGCTCGTCATAGGCGATGCCGATGGCGATGACCGCACGCTTGCTGCGATAGAGCCCGAGCGTGCGGTCATAGTAGCCCCCGCCATAGCCGAGCCTAGCGCCGGTGGCATCGAAGGCGGCGAGCGGCACCAGGATAATGTCGGGCAGCATCGCGGGCGCCGTTGGTGCCGGCTCGCTGAGGCCGAAGGGCTTGGCGTCGAGTGGCTCGCCCGGCTGCCAGCATCGAAAAACCAGCGGCTGCTCGCGCGCGAAAATCACCGGCAGGCCGATCGTCCGTCCCCCCGCGATCAACCTCGAGAGCAGCGGGAGCACGTCCAATTCGTCACGGATCGGGAGGTAGGCGCTGACGAGGGTCCCGGACAGGCCGAGCACGAGCGGTGTCCCGTGCCGAGCCAGCGCCCGGCCGGCCTCTGCGCCGTGCTTGGCATAGGCAACGCCGCGTTGCTGCAGCGCTTGTCGCCGCAGCTCGCCCTTGGTGCGCTTCAGCGCATCCTCCTCGCCAGATCCAGTCATGGCCCGCGGTTAGAGCAGAGGCGGCGTTGGCCGGCAAGACGCTTGGTGGCGTGGCGGGCGCTGGCGGCAACAGCGGAGCAGGGCCACGATGGCCGTTGGCGTTGAAGATCCCGCTTGGTCCCTACAGTGTAGGTGGGCACCGAGTAGCCGGAGCCACGGCTCCGGCCAGGGTCAGCACCCGAGCGAGTCTTATCGGCCTAGGGGAACTTGCTTGCCTGACGCACCCCGCAGCCCTGCTACCATGTCGATATGTAGCAGGTGTTGCCACTGATTCCAGGGGCGAACCAACAATGGCGATGGAAAATCACGTGCAGACGGCTCAAATCGGGCCAATGGGCATCACGGCCGATCGATCGGCGGGCTCGTCGGCGTTGGCCTCTGGCTCGCTGCCATTGCTGCTGCGGGCGCCCGTGGATCGGTTCCGGCGGGACGGGCGCCGGGCCTCGGCGGGCTCAGCCGAACGGTCGCGCGCCTCGAACAATTCATCGGCGATCAGCAGCGCTGCCATGACCAGCAGCCGGTCCTCGCCGACCTGCCCGACTTCCGTTCTGATCGCGTCGACCTTGGCCGCCAGATAGCTGCTCAGCTCTTGCAGCCTGGCCTCCTCGCCATCGCCGCAGCCCAGGCGGTAGGTCCGGCTGTTCAGCGTGACGATGACCTGTCCCATGAACGTGCGCCGCTCGCCCTGTCCGACGATCCGCGGCCGCCGGGGAATTGGGTGCGGGCGCGCGAATCAATTGTCCATCTGCAGCACGTTATGGATGGATTTGATTGCTGAATCAATTTGTTCGGAGATCTGGGTCCGGCTCTTCTCGAGCGCTGCGATCCGCCGCTTGGCACGCGCCAGCTCGCGCGCGAGCTCGTCGCGCTCTGTCGCCAACAGCTCGGGATCGACCTTCGAGACGGCTTGGTGTTTGCCTCCCGCGGCGGCCTTGCGTGGCGCTGTTGGACGCTGCCTGCTCGCCGTTGCCGGTTTCCTTCCCCCCGCTGCCATCCGTGCAATCCCTGTCCTGCCACCGCCGCCGCCCTTGCGCGGCGCACGTTATGGGGTGGCGTGATCGGGCGTCAATCGCCATGATCGTTGGCGAACAGCGGTTGATGTTCGCGGGCACCAGATTGACAGGTCCGTGGTGGCTCCCCAAGGTGCGCGCAGATCGGGCGGTGGCCGCCCCTGGCCACCGATCAACAATTCGACGAGGAAACCGACATGGCAGTCAGAATCGCGATCAGCGGCTTCGGCCGCATTGGCCGCAACGTGCTTCGCGCGATATCGGAAGCCAAGCGCAGCGACCTCGAGGTCATCGCCATCAACGATCTGGCGGCGCCCAAGGACAATGCCCACCTCTTCAAATACGACAGCGTTCACGGCCCCTATCACGGCACCGTCACGGTCGAGGGCGACATGATGGACATCGGCCACGGCAGGCCGATCAAGGTGCTCGCCGAGAAGGACCCCAGGAAGCTGCCGTGGAAGCAGCTCGACATCGACGTGGTGATGGAGTGCACGGGGCTCTTCACGACAAAGGCCACCGCCGGCGTGCATCTGGAAGCGGGCGCCAAGCGCGTGCTGGTCTCGGCACCCGCCGACGGCGCCGATCTGACGGTCGTCTATGGGGTCAACCATGGCAAGCTCGTCAAGGATCACCGCGTCGTCTCCAATGCGTCATGCACTACCAACTGTCTTGCTCCCGTCGCCAAGGTGCTGAACGATCTGTGCGGCATCCAGTCTGGCTTCATGACGACGATCCACGCCTACACCAACGACCAGAAGATCCTCGACCAGACCCACAAGGACATGCGCCGGGCGCGTGCCGCCGCCATGAGCATGATCCCGACCTCGACGGGCGCAGCCAAGGCCGTCGGCCTCGTGCTGCCGGAGCTGAAGGGTAAGCTCGACGGCACCGCCATCCGCGTGCCGACGCCCAACGTGTCTGTCGTCGATCTGAAGTTCATTCCGGGCCGCGAGACGACGGTCAAGGAGATCAACACCGCGATGGAGCGTGCCGCGTCCCAAGAGTTGAAAGGCATCCTCGGCGTAGTGCATGAGGAGCTGGTGTCGATCGACTTCAACCACAATGCGCTCTCCTCGAACTTCGATCTGACGCAAACCCAGATCGTCGACGGCAAGCTGGTGCGGGTGCTGTCCTGGTACGACAACGAGTGGGGCTTCTCCAACCGCATGTGCGATACGGCCGTGGCGATGGGCAAGCTCGGGTAGTGGTCGCAGGGCGGGCTGTGTGTGCAACAATTGACCTCGCCGAGGTCACGTCGATGACGAGCAACTTTCGCGACAGGATCACCGTCAACCCGCGGCAATGCGGCGGGCGGGCCTGCATCCGTGGCATGCGGATACGAGTGTGCGACGTCCTTGGCATGCTCGCAAGCGGAGCCTCACGGCAACAGATACTCGATGACTTCCCGGACCTCGAGGACGCCGACCTTGCCGCGGCACTCGAGTATGCCGCCCTGGTGACGGAGCAAGGCGACAAACCAGCCGAGGTGCGCTAGCAGATGATGTGGTCACCGACGACCATCCTTGGATCGCTCCCATGACCAAGCCCCGCCTGATTGTCACCCGCTGCCTGACGGAGGACGTGCACGCTCGCGCTGCCCGCGACTATGATGCCTGGCTCAATCCGCAAGATCGGTTGCTCGGCACCGACGAGCTGATCGGCCTCGCCACCGGGGCCGATGCGCTCCTCATCTGCGTCAGCGAGAAGCTCACCCGTGCCGTGATCGAGCAGATGCCGGCGCGCATGAAAATCGTCTCGAGCTTCTCGGCCGGCACCGAGCACATCGATCTCGCCGCCGCCCGCGAAAAGGGGCTCGTCATCGGCAATGCGCCCCATGGGGTCACGACCGCGACGGCCGAGATCGCCATGCTGCTCATCCTCGGCGCTTGCCGCCGCGCGCCCGAGGGCGAGGCGCTGATCAGATCGGGTGGCTGGACTGGTTGGACCCCGACACAGCTGCTCGGCCGGCGGCTCGACGGCAAGGTGCTCGGCATCATGGGTTTGGGACGCATCGGTCAGGCGCTCGCCCGTCGCGCCAGGGCCTTCGAGATGGTGATCCACTACCACAACCGCCGCCGGCTGCCGCCCGCCGAGGAGCATGGTGCCGTCTATCACGCGAGCTTCGAGAGCCTCGTGGCGGTCTCCGACATCGTCTCGCTCAACGCCCCCTCGACGCCCCAGACCAAGCGCATTGTCAACGCTGCCACGCTGCGGCTGATGAAGCCGGGCGTCATCCTCGTCAACTCGGCCCGCGGCGATCTCGTCGATGATGCGGCGTTGATCGCGGCGTTGCGATCGGGGCATGTTGCCTATGCCGGCCTCGATGTCTTTGATGGCGAGCCACGGATCAATCCGGGCTATCTGGGCTTGCCCAATACCTTCCTGCTGCCGCACATGGGATCGAGTGCGATCGAGGCACGCACCCAGATGGGATTCGAGGCGCTCGACAACATCGATGCCGTCCTCGCCGGCCGCGAGCCGCCCTATCGGGTGGTTTAGCCCCGGCAGGACGCCATATCCCGCTTTCATCATTATGTCCGATTTGCCCGATGAGGCTCGCTGGCGCATGCTACCCCGCGACCCGATCCCTCACTTCATTTTGGCAATCCACAATGGCCTATGGCCCCCGGCACAAGATCCAGCGCAGCGGCGCGAGCCGCCTCCGGCTGCAGACGATCGTACGCCTGCGCTGGATTGCCGTAGTCGGCCAGCTGGTTGCGGTGCTGGGCGTGTGGGGCATCATGGGGTTCGAGCTGCCGATCGGCGGCTGCCTCATGATCATTGCGCTTTCGACCTGGCTCAACATCTTCCTGCGCATCCGCTATCCAGCGCGCCACCGGCTGTCCTCGCTGCATTCCTCGATGCTGCTCAGCTACGACGTGCTGCAGCTCGGCGCACTCCTCTATATGACGGGAGGCATTCTCAACCCGTTCGCCTTTCTGGTGATCGCCCCGGTGATGGTGTCGGCGGCGATGCTGCCGCTACATGCGACGCTGCTGGTGTCGGGGGTCGCAGGGGTGATCGCGATGCTGCTGGTGCGGTTTCATCTGCCGCTGCCGTGGTATCCGGGCGAGACGCCCTTCGATGCTCCCTTCCTCTACAAGCTCGGCATCCTTGCGGCGATTTTCAGCGG
>JANNSW010000082.1:0-15775 GCA_031403055.1 Hyphomicrobiaceae bacterium
GTCGCACACAAGCCCTTGAAAGCGGTGATGAGCGGTTCGAGCACCATGGGCCGCTTGAATCGACCCGCGCGATTCGAGGCGATGAGTCACGCCGCCGCACCCGCTAAGTCTCGGACCAGAGTCACATTGAGAATTGCTGGAACGCGAGCGCAGCTGTTGCGGAACGCATCGTGAACATGTAGAATCGAGCGATAGTGGGTTCGGGGCTGTAGGAACCTGCCCCGAGCCCTTGATCAGACGTATGGAGGCAAACCCAGCGCGGAGGATGCAAATGCAATGAGCATCAACACTGAAGTCGCGGGGCTTTTCGCTTCGTTCGAGGATTGCAAATTCAATCACCATGGCGCCGAAGCGTGGATGGCGCGCCGCCTAATGGGGCTGCTCGGATATGACCGATGGGAGAATTTCCGTGAGGCGATCAAGCGCGCATGGGAAAGTTGTGAGGTAGCCAAGATAGATCCGGAAATTAGTTTTCTGTCAGGGGATGGATCGGCCTCTTGGGATCCAAAGAAGGTTTTTCGTGACGCCACGAAAAAGCCCCAGGGTGGGCGCCCGAGTGAGGATGTGATTCTCTCTCGTCGAGCGGCATACCTTGTCGCCATGAACGGCGATCCTCGGAAGGCTGAAGTCGCCTTTGCCTAGTGTTCTGTCACATTCATTCGATTCCGGCGAAGCTGGATCAATGAATGGAAAGACGGAACACAAACAAAGAGTTGGCTAGTGGGCTGGCCATTCATTTGGGGTACCAAATGAATGCGCCAGAACACTAGTGCGAAGTGGTGATCGATGGGGCAGCCATCGGCTGGCGGTCCGTGCGCTACAACGCTACAATCCCCACCGCAAACCCGCCGTGTGCACCGGCGCATCCCAGAGCATTGCGATCTCGGTGTCGAGGCGTGTGACCGTCACCGAGCAGCCCGCCATGTCGAGCGAGGTCACATAGTTGCCCACCAGCGAGCGCTTGACTGCCAGCCCATGCTTCTCGAGCAGGCGCTTGGCCGCGTTGAACATCAGATAGAGCTCCATCGCGGGCGTACCGCCGAAGCCGTTGAGCAGGAGGAGGCAGTTGCCGCTGGCAGCTGGCCCGAAGTCCTCGACGATCGCTCCGACGATCTCCTCGGCGATCGCGTCCGCGTCCATCATCTTGACGCGCCGGCGGCCGGGCTCGCCATGAATGCCGACGCCCATCTCCATCTCATCCGCACCGAGGTCGAATGTGGGTTTGCCGGCAGCCGGCACGGTGCAACTCGTCAGCGCGACGCCCATGGAGCGGGTTTGACCGTTGACCTTGTCGCCGAGCGCCTTGAGCGTCGCGAGATCCATGCCCCGCTCGGCGGCGGCGCCCACGACCTTCTCGACGACGAGCGTGCCGGCAACGCCGCGCCGGCCGGTCGTATAGAGCGAATCCTCAACCGCCACGTCGTCATTCGTGCGCACGGTCATGACCTGACGGCCCACCATCTCGCAGGCCATCTCGAAGTTCATGACGTCGCCTTCGTAGTTCTTCACGATGAAGAGCACGCCGGCCCCCTGATCGACCGCCTCGGCGGCCGCGATCATCTGGTCGGGCGTCGGCGAGGTGAAGACCTGGCCCGGGCAAGCGGCATCCAGCATGCCGAAGCCGACGAAACCCGCATGCAATGGCTCGTGGCCCGAGCCGCCGCCCGACACGAGACCGACCTTGCCGGGCTTCAGGTAAGCGCGGCGGACGAACTTGCCCTCTGCTCCGAGCGCCACGATGTCGGCATGGGCATCGACGAAGCCAGCGAGGCTCTCGGCAAGCACTTTGTCGACGGCGTTGATGAGCTTCTTCATGGTGCGATCTCCCCTGGCTCGGTTATTTCTTGCGGCGGCTCTTGTTGAAGGTGCGGCCGAGGTCATTGGCGAGCTTCTGCATCAGCGCCTCCAAACTCGTGTTCAGCTCGTCATCGCCGAAATCAGGCAACCGGATCGTGACGCTGCGCGTGCGCGTGGCGCGTGGTTGCTCCTGCCGGCTACCCGGGTGCGCCTCGTCATAGGCCTTCAGAAAGCTCCCCCGGTCGTCGGCCGAGAAATGGCACAGATCGAAGATCGCGGCGAGATGGCCGGCGGGAACCGGCGTGTCGTAGGCTGGGTTGGTGATGTGGCTGACGAAGCTCCGGTTCTTGCCGAGAGCTTCCGCGAGACGATTGCGCATGCCAGAAGGGCGCTGTTCGAGCACCGCTTTCAAAACGGCCTTGTAGGCCGAGATCGCCTCGCGCCGATCGGCATGGGAGCGGACCGGCTTATCCACGGCCGGCGCCCCCAAGACCGAGCGCATGGCCGAGACGGCGCGCCAAGCTCTGGCGGCGGTTGCGCGGCCGCTCGCGGCGGAAGCTCGAGACGACGCGCTTCACCTCGCCCACGCGCGCGGGGGCGACCGAGACAGACCTCAAGCCTGCGGCCAACAGCAGCGGCAGCACGCGAGAATCGGCACCGGCTTCCCCGCACAGGCTGGCCGGAATACCGAGCTCGCTCGCGGCGCGTGCGACCATGCCGACGAGGCGCAGGACCGCCGGGTTGCCGGCATCGGCGAGCGCCGCGACGGCGTCGCTGTCGCGTCCCGCGGCCATGGTGTACTGGACGAGGTCGTTGGAGCCGATCGACACGAAGTCGGTCTGGAACAAATCGAGCGTCACCGCTGCAGCCGGCACCTCGACCATCATGCCGAGTGCCGCCGCTCGATGCCGGGTTCCGCCCCGGTCGAGCTCCGCGCGAGCCTCGCCGATCAGCGCACGCACGCGCTCCATCTCCTCTGGAATGCTCACCATCGGAATCATGATCTTCAGTTGCCCCGCGGTCGAAGCCCGCAGCAGCGCCCGGAGCTGGATCCGGAAGACCTCGGGGTGCGCGAGCGAGAGGCGGATGCCGCGCAGACCGAGGAAGGGATTGGCCTCACCGTCGAGAGTGAGACCTGGGATCGGCTTGTCGCCGCCGGCATCGAGCGTCCGGATGGTGACGGGGCGACCCTTGGCCCAGCGCAGCATCCGCGCATAGACCTCAGCCTGCTCGGCCTCGCCCGGCAGGCCGTGCCGCTCGTGGAACAGGAACTCCGTGCGCACGAGGCCGATGCCGTCGCAGATGGCGGGGTCGAGGTTGTCGAGCTCGGCCGGGTCGGCAATGTTGATATGAACCTCGACCCGTTCACCGTCGGCCGTCACGGCTGGCCGCTTCGCCTGACTAGCATCCTGTTGCCGGATCGACTCCAGCTGGGCATGACGGGAGTTGAAGCGCCTCTCTGTCTCGGCATCGGGGCGTAGGACGAGGTAGCCTTCCGCCGCATTGAGCAGCGCCCGTTCGCCCGAGAGCACCGCCAGCGGGCCGAGCCCGACCAGCATCGGCACGCTGCGCGAGCGCGCGAGCATAGCCACGTGACTGGTGGCGCTGCCGGCTTCCAGCGCAATGCCGCGACCGTCCCAGGGCAGCGACAGGAAGAGTGAGGGGGCCAGATCGTCGGCGACGAGGATCGCGCCTTCCGGCAGGTCCGGCCGCTGGGTGCTGCCGGAGAGAACATCCAGAACGCGTGTCTCCAGATCGCGCAGGTCGCTGGCGCGGGCGCGGAAATACTCCTCGTCTGCCGCATCGTAGTCGCCGATCAGCGTTCCAACTGCCTTCTGCCAGGCAGAGCTGGCAGGCTCGCCCTGTCCGATCGAGGCAAAGGCCGGGTCCGTCAGAACGTCGTCCTCGACCAGCGCGAGCTGAAACGACAGAATGTCGGAGGCTTCCCCTGTCGTTCCCGAGACGAGGTTAGCGAGGTCGTGTCGGGCATGGGCGAGTGCGGCCACGAGCGCGGCACGTTCCGCTGCCGGGCCAGCCGACTGGGGGGTAGCAGCAGCTCGCTTCGTCGGCTCGAGCCGCACGATTGGTCCGGCTGCAAAGCCGCCCGAGGCAATCCGCCCCTGACGGCTCTGCGGACCAACCGCGATCTTGGGCTCTCCATTCATGCTCATTCCGGCACGCCTTCGAAATCACCGGCAACCAGAGCGATCAGCGCGTCGACCGCGCTCTGCGAATCGGGTCCCTCCGCACGGAAATGCAGCACCGTATTCTGGGGCACTTTGAGCCCCATCACCTTGACGATGCTCTTGGCATCGGTCCAGGGGCCGGTCGCGGACGCCGCCAGCTCGACCTTGGCGGCAAATGACTTGGCGAGCTTGGTGACCTTCACCGATGGCCGGGCATGCAGCCCGACCGCATGGGTCATCAGGATCGAGCCCGTGGCGGTCGTCATGGGGAGTTACATCCTTCTGTGTGCTATCGTTCGCCACACGGGTTACGCCACACTCAACGCGGCGACAGCTCCTCGGCGGTCTTGCGGACCTCATCCAGGCTCGAGCCGCTCCAGGCTTCCGTCGCCGCCATGATCGAGCCCTCCACGATCGGGGCATTGCACAAGGCGACCTTGCCGCGCTTGTCCTCCGGCAGCATCTCGATCGCCATCTCGCTGTTGGTCTCGGCGCCACCGAGATCGACCAGGATCGCGACGCCGGCCGGTGACCAGGCCTCGTCGATCGCCTTCAGGATCTCGGCGACGTCGGTGCCCAGGCCGCCATCGGGATTGCCGCCGCAATGGGCGACCGCAAGATCTTTGCCGACCATCTGGCGGACCATGTCCGCAGTGCCGCGCGCGACCTCGGGAGAGTGGGAGACGATGACGATGCCGACCTTGCCGCTCATACGTTTTCCTCCAGGACGTCACAGACTGCCTCGATCAAGAGTTGGCTCGAGCGGGCACCGGGATCCATGTGCCCGATCGAGCGCTCCTTCAGGAAGGATGCCCGGCCACGGATGGCGAGCATCGGCACGGTTGCCGCCGCGGCTTCGGCCGCCGTCTGGCGGATCGCTGCCAGATCGGCTCCTGCAGCCAGCCGTGCCGCAACCGGTACGAGCACGTCGAGCATCGTCTTCTGGCCGACACTCGATTTGCCGCGCTTCTCGACATCACCGATGCCGGCCTGCAGCGCTGCAACGAGCCCTGCCCGGTCGAGCGGGCCGGTCAGCCCCTTGCCAATACCCAGGAAGAGACTGCCATAAAGGGGGCCGGAGGCCCCGCCGACCTTCATGACGAGCTCAGTGCCGATTGCCTTCAATGCCTCGGCTGGCGACTTTGCAGCGATCTCGTCCGCCTTGGCGAGCACGGCCTCGAAACCACGCTTCATGTTGAGGCCATGGTCGCCGTCGCCGATCGCCTGGTCGAGCGCGGTCAGCTCCTCGGCGTGGGTGATCATGCGTGTCGCGATCGCCTCGATCAGCCGCCTCTGCCGTGTCGCTTCCATGTCTCGTCCCCTCAACTCGTTGCCCAGCCCGTGCGGATGTGGGTCAAGCCTTCGCGCCAGACCTGCTCGGGTGCCGGGAAGAAATCGCGCCAGACCCGCGTCGCCGCCGCCAGCTCCGGCAGTGCCCGCCCGAACGCCTCGATCGTCAGCCAGCCGTCATAGCCAGCGGACTTCAACGCCGACAGCACCGGGAGGCGAGCCTCGGTCACATGGGTCGTCCGAAGCAGCACGTTGAAGCCGATTGTCATGGCAGTCTTCCCACCTCACGCAGCCCTGAGACGGCGTCCATCGCCATCGAAGAAGAGCGCGTTGTTGAGCCTGATCCCGACCTCGTCGCCGACACTGGGGACGCTGTGGGGATCGACGAGAACGGTGAGCTGCTGGCCGGCGACGCTGACATGGAGATGGCTCTGGTCACCCAGATGCTCGATGCGCATCACCTTGCCGGCAATGCCGCCGCCCGCGATCGGCGCAATGCCGATGTGCTCGGTGCGGGCACCGATGGTGTGAGTGCCTTTGGGAGCACCCAAGACCGGCAGCGCTTCCGCCGGCATCAGGTTGATCCGCGGCGAGCCGAGCCGGGTCGCGACGTAGATGCTGTCGGGGTCGGAATAGATGCTGCGCGGGTCGGCGAACTGCACCAGCCGACCTTGTGCGAGCACGCCGATGGCGGTCGCCATCGTCATCGCCTCGATCTGATCGTGGGTGACATAGAGGATGGTCGCACCGAGCTCGGCCTGGATCCGCTTCAACTCGAGGCGCAAGTCGGCTCGCAGCTTGGCGTCCAGGGAGGACAACGGCTCGTCCATCAGGAAGATCGAGGGCCTGCGCACCAGCGCGCGCCCGATCGCCACGCGCTGCATCTCGCCGCCCGAGAGCTGCGTCGCCCGGCTCTGCAGCTTGTGGGGAATGCGCAGCATCTCCGCGATCTCAGTGACGCGGCGCTTGATGTCGGGCTCGGCCACGCGACGGGTCGGCGAGCGCAGCGGAAAGGCGAGATTGTCGAAGACGGACAAATGGGGATAGAGCGAATACTGCTGGAACACGAAAGCCACGTCACGCACCGCCGGCGCGGCACGGGTCATGTCCTCGCCGCCGATGGTGACACGGCCAGTGTCGCACTGCTCCAGGCCGGCCACGAGCCGCAGTGTCGTCGTCTTGCCTGCCCCCGTCGGGCCAAGCAACACGACGAAGGCGCCGTCGGGTACATGGATCGACATATCCTCGACCGCCACGGTCTTGGCGAAGCGCTTGCAGACGCCCTCGATGCGGACCTCAGCCATGGACGCCTCCTTTCCGGGCATGGTGCAAGGCCGAGGGGATCGCCCGGCCAGTCGCAGCGTCGAACAGCGACAGCCGGTCGGAGGTGAGCCGCAGCCCCACCTTCTCACCTGGCTTCAACCTCATGTCGGCGCCGACACGGGCTTTGAGCGACCCGTGATCGGTCGTCACCGTTACGATCTGCGTCGTGCCGAGATACTCAGTGCCATCGACCATGCCCTGCAGCGGGCCAGCATCGGCAAAGCGGATATGCTCCGGGCGCACGCCGAGCGCGAGGCTGCGCTGCGACACGCCCTCGCGGACCGGCGGCAGTTCGACAGCAGCACCGTTGATCCGGATGGAGCTTGCGCCGGGCTCGATCGCGCCTTCGAACTTCAGGAAGTTCATGGGCGGCGAGCCAATGAACTCGGCGACGAACATGGTGGCGGGCCTGTCGTAGATCTGCTGGGGCGTCGCGAACTGCTCGACAACGCCATGGTTCATCACGACGATCTTGTCAGCCATCGACATGGCCTCGAGCTGATCGTGGGTCACGTAGACGGTGGTTGCGCCGATGCGATCGTGGAGTGCGCGCAACTCGTGGCACATGATCTCGCGGAACTCGGAATCGAGTGCGCCGAGCGGCTCGTCCATCAGGAAGGCGAGTGGCCGGCGCACGATCGCGCGCCCGAGCGCGACTCGCTGCCGGTCGCCGCCCGCAAGGCCAGAGACGGGCTTATCGAGCAGATGGTCGATGCGCAGGAGCCGCGCCGTCTCCTCGACCCGCGACCTGATCTCGGAGCGCGCCACGCCCTGGCAGGCGAGCGGGAAGCCGATGTTGGCCCGCACGTTCATGTGCGGATAGAGCGCGAACAACTGGAATACGAAAGCGATGTCGCGCTCGCGGGCGCGCTTGAAGGTGACATCCTCATTGCCGAGGAAGATCTTGCCCGAGGTCGGTAGCTCGAGACCGGCGATCATGCGCAACGTCGTGGTCTTGCCGCAGCCCGAGGGCCCGAGCATGACGAAGAACTCGCCGTCGGCAACGGTGAAGCTGCTCTCCTTTACCGCGATGAACTCGCCGAACTGCTTTTGCAGGGTTTCGATCCGGATCTCAGCCATGGGCGCGTTTCCCGCAGGTAGGGTCGGGTCCTTCGCGAGACCCAACGGGCTCCGAGCATGTGGCGTTGGTTCTCGTTCCTCGACCCAACCTACGATTCGCTCCCCGGATCTGGGCCATGGCGCTACTCCGGGAACTTGCTGACGACGACGAACATCAGCGTGCCGACGAGCGTCGTGACGAAGGAGTAGGTGTAGAGGGCGAGTGCAAAAGGTTGCATCAGCATGAACACGCCGAGCGCGATCACGATGGTCGCCATGCTCTCCCATGGGCCGCGACGAAACCTGAGAAGCTGGGTGAGGAAGCCCGGTGGCCGCTCTGGCAGCGCGTCTCGGTGACTGTGGTCGGTCATTTGCGCACCGCTCCGAACGTGATGCCGCGCAGGAGATGCTTGCGCAGCAGCACTGTGAAAACGAGGATCGGGATCAGGAACAACGTCGTCCCGCCGCCGACGGCCGGCCAGTCCATGCCACCCTCCCCGATGATGGTCGGGATGAAGGGCGGCGCCGTCTGCGCCGTACCCGAGGTCAGCAGCACGGCGAACGCATACTCGTTCCAGGCAAAGATCAGGCAGAAGATCGCCGTCGCGGCGATGCCGGTCGCGGCCTGCGGCAGCACGACCTTGCGGAACGCCTGCAGCCGCGTGTAGCCGTCGATCATGGCGGCTTCCTCGTACTCGCGCGGGATCTCGTCGATGAACCCCTTGAGGAGCCAGACGGCGAGCGACACGTTGACAGCGGTGTAGAGCAGGATCATGCCGAGCGCGGTGTCGGAGAGGCCGATCTCGCGGTACATCAGATAGATCGGTATGGCGACCGCGATCGGCGGCATCATCCGCGTCGACAGGATGAAGAACAGCAGATCGTCGGCGAGCGGAACCTTGAAGCGCGAGAAGCCATAGGCCGCGAGCACTCCCAGCGCGACCGCGCAGAAGGTCGAGCCGAAGGCGATGATCAGCGAGTTGATGAAGCGCGGCACGTAGTTCGATTGACCCGCGATCACCATGTCGCGATCACGGGTGATCTTGTCACAGACCGTGGTCGGCTCGCCGAGCGCCTGGATGTACTCCTTGGTCTGGCGCGTGCGGGTGGTGAAGAGGTTGCAATAGCCCTCCAACGACGGCTCGAACACGACCTTGGGTGGATAGGAAATCGAATCCGGCGGCGTCTTCATGCCGGTCGCGAAGATCCAGAGCAGCGGGATCATCGTCACCACCGCATAGGTGATGACGAGGATGCCAGCGATCCACTTGGCGCGCCCGCTCGGCTCGACGATCGAATGGGCGGTAGTCCGGGTCGCACTCATCGCTGCTTCACCCGGTTGAGCGCCTTCACATAGATGTTGGCGAGGCCGAACACGGTGACGAACAGAATGATCGCGAATGCCGAGGAGTAGCCGGTACGCCACTTCTCGAAGGCTTCCCGCTTCAAGGTGATGGAAGCGACTTCCGTCGTTGAGCCCGGCCCGCCGCCGGTCAGCAGGTTCACCATGTCGAACATCTTGAAGTTCTCGATGCCCCGGAACAGCACGGCCAGCATGATGAAGGGCAGCGCCATTGGCAGCGTGATCGACCAGAACTGGCGCCATGGCGAGGCACGGTCGACCTCGGCGGCCTCATAGATGTAGTTGGGGATCGAGCGCAAACCGGCAAGGCAGATCAACATCACATAGGGCGTCCACATCCAGGTATCGACGATCACGATCGACCAGGGCGCCAGATTGACGGAGCCGAGCATCTCGAAGGAGGACGGCGGCACGCCGGTGAAGAAGGAGATGATGTAGTTGAACAGGCCGATCTGGGGCTGATAGAGGAACTTCCAGAAATTGCCGACAACCGCTGGCGACAGCATCATCGGCACCAGGATCACAGTGGTCCAGAAGCCGTGGCCGCGGAACTTGCGGTCGATCAGATAGGCGAGCGTGAAGCCGATCAACGTTTGCAGCGTGATGGTCCAGATTACGAAGTGGGCGGTCGCCTGCATCGCCTCCCAGATCTCGGGCTTGGTCAGGATCGCCCGATAGTTATCGAGCCCGACGAACTTGGCGGCTGCCGTACGATTGGCGCGGTAGTTCGTGAAGGAGAGCTGGATCGTCCAGATCAGCGGGAAGATGTTGATCGCCAGCAACAGCACAATGGTGGGCGCGATGAACAGCCACGCAATCGCCCGGTCCGAGAGGCCGCGCACACGCCGAGCGATCGGCTCGGGCGTGGCTATCGCCGTCCGCTCCACGAGGGTCTGGCTGGGGGTGTCCATCTGGTGTGGCGGTCCCAAGCTTGTCGTAGGGCGCTCGCGCCGGTCGCGATAACCCACGCAAGCCGGATGACGAACGCGATGTTTCAGCACGAAAGGGAATGGTAGCCAAACAGGATCCAACCGGCGAGCATCGACCAGCCCCTCCCCTGCCCTCATGTGGAGCAGGAATCCCCCAAGTGAAACACAGGGGAGGAGCGGGTCAGGCTTCAGGCAGCGGGAGGAGGCCTGCCTGATCTCAGAGCTTGCCTTCTTCCTTGAAGACCTCGGTCCAGTCGACGATCAATGCGTCGAGCGCTTCCTTGGCCGTGCCTTTGTCGGCGACGACGAAGTCGTGGAGCCGCTTCTGCATGGCCTGGAGGAGCGAGGCATAGGAAGGCTCCTGCCAGAAGTCGTTGACGCCAGCCATCGCCTCGAGGAACTGCGCAGCGAAGGGCTGGGAATCCTTGAAGGAGGGATCGTTCAGCACGGCGTTGTGGCAGGCATAGCCGCCGAGCGACCACCACTTCTTCTGCACGTCGGGCTGGGCGAACCATTTGATGTAGGCGAGTGCGTCGTCCATGTTGTCGGTGTTGGCGACAACCGAGATGCCCTGGCCGCCCAGCGTGGAAGCCGCGACCTTCTCAGATGGGTTGACGAAGAAACCGGTGACGGCGCCGACCTTCTCATCCTTGGCCATGCCGGGCATGAAAGCGAACCAGTTCATCATCATGGCGACCTGGCCCGACTTGAAGGCATCGAGGCCTTCACCCATGTAGCTGTCGGTGTATCCGGGCGGCGTGCAGCACTTGTAGAGCGACTTGTAGAACTCGAGGCCTTTGATGGCGTCCGCCGAGTTGACCGCGCCCTCCATGTCGTATTTGCCCGGCGTGTTCTCGTACTTGAAGCCGAACGAGTAGAGCGCCGAGGTGGCACCCATCGTGATGCCTTCGGAAGCACGCTCGGTGAAGATCGCGGCGCCGTAAACCTTCTTGCCGTCGACGTCTCGGCCCTGGAAGAACTCGGCGATGTCCTTCAACTCGGTCCAGGTCTTGGGTGGGGCCAGATCGCGGCCGTGCTTGCCCTTGAACTCGGCCTGCAGCTCGGGCTTGGCGAACCAGTCCTTGCGGTAGAACCAGCCGTTGGCGTCGCCCATGGCGGGCAGGGCCCAGTAGTTCGGCGTGCCCTTCGGCCAGGTCGAGTAGGCGTAAACGGTTGCCGGCGCGAAGTCGCTCATCTTGATTCCTTCCTTATCGAAGAAATCATTGAGCTTCACGTACTTGCCGCCCTCGGCCGAGCCGCCGATCCACTGGCTGTCGCCGATCAGCAGGTCGCAGAGCTTGCCGTTGGAGTTGAGCTCGTTCAGCATGCGATCAGCGAAGTTCGGCCACGGCACGAACTCGAACTTCATGGTCGTGCCGGATTGCTTCTCGAAGTCCTTGGAGAGCTCGACGAGGGCGTTGGCCGGGTCCCAGGCGGCCCAGCAAAGCGTCAGCTCCTTGGCACTTGCGCTCGTGCCGGCGGTTGCGGCAACCGCAAGGCCGAGCGAGGCGGCTAGCAGTACTTTCCTCATGGCAGTGTTACCTCCCTTAATGTTGGCGCGGCGGCGGGGCGAGGAATGCCCAACCGAACATCCAGGGCTGTCTCGCAGCCACTGAATTCCAAGAAAGCGCTCGCGTCTCCTCCACGCATCCATGCCGTGCCGAAGGCTGGCATGTGTTTAGTCGTTTTGTTTAGTAAGCACAAAATCACTAAACAAGACAAGCGGATTCCGCAGGCCACTTTCGAGCACCTGGAGCCGGTGGATGTTCGACTAGAGGGACACCCATTGCCCGCCAGCGCCCGACGAGCGGACACAGGCCTCGATGAAGGCAACGCCCTCGACGCCGTCCTCGACCGTTGGGAACATGACGTCAGATGCAACGGCCTCGCCCGAGCGGCGCGCGCGGATCGCACGTGCGGCTTCCGCATAGATGTTGGCGAAGCCTTCCAGATAGCCCTCCGGGTGGCCGGGTGGAATGCGTGTCACGCGGCCAGCGACGCCTCGCGAGCCGGAGCCGCCGCGGGTGACGAGACGCTTGGGCTCGCCCAACGGCGTGAACCAGAGATAGTTCGGGTCCTCCTGCGCCCATTCGAGGCCGCCACGCGCGCCATAGACCCGCAGCCTCAGCGCATTCTCATTGCCAGGCGAGACCTGGCTCGCCCACAGCAGCCCGCGCGCTCCGCCGTGATAGCGCAACATGACGTGCACATTGTCGTCGAGCTTGCGGCCCGGAACGAACGTCGTGAGGTCGGCGCAGACGGCTTCCGTCTCGAGGCCAGTCACGAACTGGGCGAGGTTGTAGGCGTGCGTGCCGATATCACCGACGCAACCGCCGGCGCCAGAGCGCGTCGGGTCCGTGCGCCATTCGGCCTGCTTTTGACCGGTATCCTCCAACTTGGTCGACAGCCAGTCCTGCGGATACTCGGCCTGCACCACACGAATGGGCCCGAGCTCGCCCGACAGCACCAGGTCGCGCGCCTGCCGCACCATCGGATAGCCGGTGTAGTTGTGGGTGAGCGCGAAGATGCAACCCGACTTGGCGACGGCATCGGCCAGGCGGCGCGCGTCCTCGAGCGTCGACGTCAGCGGCTTGTCGCAGATCACGTGGATGTTGCGCTTGAGGAACGCGACCGCCGCGTCATGGTGCACGTGGTTCGGCGTCACGATTGCAACGGCCTCGATGCCGTCGGGCCGCGCCGCCTCCTTCTCCGCCATCTCCTCGAACGAACCGTAGTTGCGGTCGTCGGAAAGGCCGAGCTCGCGCCCCGAAGCGCGCGATCTCTCAGGCGTCGAGGCGAGCGCTCCCGCGACCAGCCGGTAGTTGTCGTCCATCCGCGCCGCGATCCGGTGCACGGCCCCGATGAAGGCACCTTGTCCACCGCCCACCATGCCGAGCCGGATCGGACCCGTCCCGGTATCGCTTCTGCCTGAGATTGTCATGGATTGCCTTTGGCCTCAATGGCTGTTCCCGAGTTCATCGATCCTTGCGCAGCAGGCGCCTCGTTATCTTCCGGCGGCCATGCACGACGCGAAGCAGGCGGACCGCATCCTCGTCCGATCGATAGATCATCACGAAGGGCCATACGACGACGATCCGGAACGACTTCCCGAGGCGTGGACGTGAAGCGCCGCTGTCGGGAAAGTGAGCCAGGCGTTCGAGCTGCGCAATGATCCGGCCACTCCAGACCCGAGCCCGCTCGTGACCGGCCTTGGCGATGAGGCGGTCAGTCAATGCGTCGATGTCGGCTTCGGCCTCCGGCGAGACGATGACAGGGCGCGGGGTCATTTCTCATGCCGGGCAAACTTCGTGGCCAACCGAGCCTTGACGTCGTCAAGGGACACTCCTTCTCCCCGAGCGAGCGACGCTTCCGCCTCCGCGATCAGCGGCTTCGTCCAGTCGAGATCACTGGTATCGATCTCGAGGCCTGCGATGGCGGTGTCGATAGCCTCCTCGACGCTTTCGAATTCGCCGGCCGAGATGAATGCCTCGAGCTTGCGAGCCTGCGCGGCATTGAGTTGGTAGCCCATTCCCGATCCTTCCTTTTCTTACGGGGTCGCTGGCCCATTCGAACTGGTCTCCCAAATGTCAGACATGCGGCGGCGACAGTCGCGACGCAAGTCTCTCTTCTCTTCCTGCAGGTTCTCGCGTTTGACCTAAGAGGTACCAACGCGTGAAAGGCCGCTCCACCAGTCATCGTCATCAGCCATCCCTGGCATGACCTCACCCGATCCCCAGCATGCGCCGGTTGGCCGCCATGTCGGCGCCGCTGCCGGCGAAATCGTCGAACGCCTTCTCCGTCACGCGGATGATGTGGCGCTTGATGAACTCCGCCCCCTCGCGCGCGCCGTCCTCGGGATGCTTCAGGCAGCACTCCCATTCGAGCACCGCCCAGCCGTCGTAGCCGTGCGCGGTCAGCCTCGAGAAGATGCCCGCGAAATCGACCTGCCCGTCGCCGAGCGAGCGGAAGCGGCCGGCCCGATCGACCCAGCTCTGGTAGCCGCCATACACGCCGACCCGACCGTTGGGATTGAGCTCGGCGTCCTTCACATGGAACATCTTGATGCGCGAGTGGTAGATGTCGATGTGGGCGAGATAGTCGAGCGCCTGCAGCACATAGTGGCTCGGGTCGTAGAGCATGTTGCAGCGCGGATGGTTGCGGACGCGCTCGAGGAACATCTCGAAGGTCGCGCCGTCGTGCAGGTCCTCGCCCGGATGGATCTCGTAGCAGAGGTCGATGCCGGCCGCGTCGAACGCGTTGAGGATCGGCGTCCAGCGCCGCGCGAGCTCGTCGAACGCCGTCTCGATCAGGCCCGCCGGCCGCTGCGGCCAGGGATAGACATAGGGCCAGGCGAGCGCGCCCGAGAAGGTGACGTGGGCCTTCAGCCCGAGGTTCTGTGAGGCCTTGGCCGCGCGCATGAGCTGGTCGACCGCCCACTCGGCGCGCGCCTTCGGATTACCCCGCACCTCGGGAGCCGCGAACCCGTCGAAGGCCGCGTCATAGGCCGGGTGGACGGCAACCAGCTGGCCCTGCAGATGGGTCGACAGCTCGGTGATGGCGAGGCCGTTGGAGGCAGCGACGCCCTTCACCTCGTCGCAATAGCCCTTGCTTTCAGAGGCCTTCTTCAAGTCGAACAGCCGGCCATCCCACGATGGGATCTGCACACCCTCGTAGCCCAGCGATGCAGCCCATTTGCAGATCGAACCGAGCGAGTTGAAGGGAGCGGCGTCCCCAGCGAACTGGGCGAGGAAGATGGCGGGGCCTTTGATGGTGCGGGCCGGCATGGGTGGTCTCCTGGTCGAGTGGCTCTGGATGGGCTCTGGGGCGCGGGGCGGAACTCGAGGCGACGCCTGCCCGCGTCCGAGCAGGCGGGCGAGCCAACCGCGACGCTCGGTCATGGGATCGCCTCACACATAGCGGTTCACGATCCCCTCGAGCATCTCCTGGCGTCCCGAGCAGGGCCGCGGCTCGAGGCCTTCGCGCTCGACGCGGGCGGCGATCTCGGCAAGCGACCTCCTGCCCTCGAGCATCGCCTTTGCTTCCGTGCTGCGCCAGCCCAGATAGCGTTGCTCGCGGTGCCGTTCGATGGCGCCGTCCTCCAGCATCCGCTGCGCCGCAATGGTTGCGCGTGCGAGCGCATCGAGCGAGTGCACATGGGCATGCAGCAGGTCGTCGGGCGCGATCGACTGCCGCCGGATCTTGGCGTCGAAATTCATGCCGCCCGTGGTGAACCCGCCGCCTCTCAGCAGCTCGTGCATGGCGAGCGCCAACTCGGGCACGTTCATGGCGAACTGGTCCGTATCCCAACCGGTGAGACTGTCGCCGCGGTTGATGTCGAGCGAGCCGAAGATCCCGAGCGCATGTGCGAGCGCGATCTCGTGCTCGAAGCTGTGCCCGGCGAGGATGGCGTGGTTCTGCTCGATATTGACTTTGACCTCGTTCTCGAGCCCATGCGCCTTCAGGAAGCCGAACACGGTCGCGACGTCGAAATCGTACTGATGCTTGGTCGGCTCCTTGGGTTTGGGCTCGATCAGGATCGTACCCTTGAAGCCCGTCTTGTGTTTGTGCTCGACGACGAGAGTGAGGAAGCGCCCGGCCTGCGCCATCTCCCTTTTCATGTCCGTGTTGAGCAACGTCTCATAGCCTTCGCGCCCACCCCAGAGCACGTAGTTCGCGCCTCCGAGGTCCCGGGTGACGTTCATGCAGAGCGCAACGGTCGCCGCGGCATAGGCGAACACGTCCGGGTCGGGATTGGTGGCGGAGCCAGCCATGTAGCGGCGATGGGAAAACAGGTTCGCCGTGCCCCAGAGCGGACGTGCTTCCGCGCT
>JANNSW010000083.1:0-10537 GCA_031403055.1 Hyphomicrobiaceae bacterium
AGGCGCGCCGGTGGACGGGCCACTTGGTATCCGTCAGCGATGCAACCGATATATTTAAGCCCTACTTCATTGTCGGTGCCCCGACAGATCTTAATTTACAGTCGGCATACCAAGAGGCGCTGGCGATCCTCAAGAAGAGTCCAGTCGAGATAGAAATCTTCGCCGAATCCGATGTCGACACGCTTGTTGCGCGCATCGAGGCTGAAATCGCAGCTCACGACTGATCTGCTGGGCCCGTGGCTTAGACCAATCGCGCAATGATTGACCGGTCCCAACGCCCCCTCTTTCGGCGCGCCTACGGCACGACGCGGGAGAGGGTGGCCTGCAAGATCGGGTAAGGGGGCATACTCATATGTCGAGGTTTCTGCTGCTTGGTGTCAGCCCATCACACCCCACGTCACCCGGCGACATCCGAGCAAGCACGCGGGGTAGTGCCGACCAGCCACATTGGCGTGGCCCGATCAACGCATCGTTGTTCCATTCGCCCTTGACGGATCCCCATCTACTTCACTTCGAAGGTCGGCTTGAACCAGGCCGGCGCCAGGCTGTCGTCAATCGCGAGCGAGCCGATATTGGCTTGATCGACGACGACGATCTGGGGCCCGGCGTGACGCATGACGAGCGAGCCTTCGATCGCGCGCACGGCCTGATCGATCGCGATCTTGCCTTGCATCACGGGTGCGTCGGTTGGCGCCGCCGCAACCTTGCCGCGCTTGATCGCACGGAACGTGCCGTGAGTGAAATAGTCGGCGAGCACGCGGATCTCGCGCTCCCGGTGCTCGGCGCGCAGTATCGAGACCGCGGCGTCCGCCGTGACGGCGCTGCCAATGATATACTCGACGTCGGGATGGTCCTCGAGCACCTCCTCGATCAGGAGGAGCTGCGCCTCGAAGCCAGTATCGCCCCATTTGACGGCGACGATCTCGGCCGAGCTCGCGGCCATTGCCTTGCGAAAACCGGCCTCGACGAAGCGCACCCAGCCCGCGCCCTTGGGGCCGGGGAACCAGGCGACGCGCACGGACTTGGTGCCCTTGGGGTGCTGGCGTGCGAAATGCTCGCCGATGGCACGGCCCATGTCGACCCAGGAGACGCCCGCCTTCGCGGTGATGCCCTCGCTCGCGATATCGTTGACGGCGGCGATCACGGGGATGCGGCGCGCGATCTCCCGGATCGTCGGCGTCAGGCCGTCATAGGAGACGGTGCCCACGATCAAGGCATCGGCGCCGCGCGCGCACGTTGTCACCTGGGCGATCTGGCGCTCGAGATTGGGATAGCCGCCCGCCTCCACCACCTCGAGCGCGACGCCGACACGCTTGGCCTGCTCGACCATGCCGTAGTTGACACTCAGCCAATAGCTGTCCTTCAGATGTGGATAGGAGGTGCAGATGCGCCAGCGCTTGCGGGCCGTTTCCAGCGGTACGTAGAGTGCGGGCTCCGAGGCACTGGCGAACTCGAGGCTCTGGGAGTGCCAGACGTCGACCTGCCAGGCCTCCGCCGCCAGCAGCGGGCTCCCCCATAGCAACACCAGCATGGCCAGAGCGGCCGGCTTCGCCACATGCCCCATCTCCCCCATTTCCACTGTCCCTCGAATGATGCTTAACTCCTGGTCATGCTCTCCAGGCTCGGCATCGGCGCTCGGCTCTTCATTGCGTTCATTGCCATCTCGACGCTGTCCTTGTCGTCGGGTGTCGTCGGCTGGCTGATCCTGCGCGAGATCTCCTTGGCCCAGACGCGCGTCAATACCGAGGCGCTGCCGACCATCGTCGCGGCGCAACGAACGGCGGAGGCGAGCGCACGGCTGGTTGCAACCTCGCCCGCTCTGATCGCCTCGCTCGACGAGCCCGCCCGTCGCGCCAATGAGCGTGAGCTGACACGTCTTGCCGACGAGATCCGCCGCTCGACCGCCGAAGTTCGCCGCTCGGCGACCGACGAGGCCGCGATTGAGGAGCTTGCCGGTACGGTCGACCGGCTGACGGCCAACCTCTCGCGCCAGAGCACGCTCGTCAAGGAGCGGCTCGAGCTCGGGCGGAGCTTCGCCGACCGGGCCGAGCGGACGATTGCGGCCGCCACGGAAATCGTCGATCTGTCGGAGACACTCGTCTCGAATGCTTCGTCGGGCGCTTCCGCCGTCGTCGCCAATCTCTATGGCCTGATCGAGGACCCTTCGCGGCGCAGCGCCGCGTTCGAAGCGCTCGACCGGCTGATCGAGGAGGACATCTACCTGCTCGACCGCATGTTCGAGCTGCGTCTCAGAAGCTCGCAGATCGGCCTCATCACCAACCGGCTGACCCGGGCTGCCTCGGCCGAGGAGAGCGGGGAGATCGCAGCCGAGTACCAACGCCATCTGACCGTCGTGCGGCGCCGCATCCGCTCGATCGACGATCCCGTACGCCGCCAGCAGGCCGCCGCCCACCTGGCTGTGCTGCGCCAAGCGGTGGGTGAATCGCCCCTCAACGCATCGCTGTTCGCCCAGCGCGCAAGGCTCATTGGCATCGGCGAGGAGATCGAGCAGCTCGCCCGTGCCGACCAGGAGCTGTCGGCGCACTTGAACAAGGTGGTGCAACGCATGCTGCAGGGCTCGCAGGCGTTTGCCTTGGCGACCACGCGCCGGGCCGAGCGCGCACTCGACGCCGGGCTCTATGCGCTCGTTGGAACCTCGCTTGCAGCGATCATTCTCTCCGGGCTGATCGTCTGGCTTTATGTTGAGCGCAACCTGGTGCGACGGCTGGTCGGCCTCACGGGCGCCATGCAGCGGCTGACCGATGGCGACACCGAGGTCTCCGTCGCCGAGGACGGCACGGATGAGCTGAAGGCAATGGCGCGCGCGGTCCGGGTCTTCCGCGACGAGACCAAGCGCAGACGGGAGCTGGAGGCCGAGCGCGAGCGGATCAACGAGGAGCTGCGCCGCCATCGCGAGGAATTGCAGCAACTCGTCGCCGAGCAGACCGTGAAGCTGACCAACACCAATGAGCTCCTGCGCGAGGAAGCCGACAGCCACGCGGACGCGCGCGTGCGCGCCGAGCGTGCGAGCCGCGCCAAGTCCGAGTTCCTCGCAACCATGAGCCACGAGATCCGCACGCCCATGACCGGCATGCTCGGCATGATCCGGGTGCTGGCCGATACCGCGCTCTCTCCCGAGCAGCAGCGCGAGCTTTCGGTGATCGCGACCTCGGGTGAAGCGCTGCTCGCCATCCTCAACGACATTCTCGACTACTCCAAGATCGAAGCGGGGTCGGTGGAGATCGACGAGGCTGATTTCAGCCTCGCGCCACTGCTCGAGGGGATCGTGGCGCTGATGCGGAACACGGCACGGGAGAAGGGCCTCGAGCTCACCCTCGCGATTGGTCCCGAGGTGCTCGGGCGGCATCGGGGCGATGCCGGCAAGCTGCGCCAGATCGTGTTCAACCTCCTCGGCAACGCGGTGAAGTTCACCGGCGAAGGCCACGTCCGTATTGAAGCGACGGGAAGCGCAGTGGCGGACGGCCGCCAGAGCGTCAGAATCGCGATCGAGGATACCGGCATCGGTATCGCGGCCGAGCACCTCGATCGGATCTTCGAGCCCTTCACCCAGACCGATCCCTCTATCACGCGCCGCTTCGGGGGCACCGGCCTCGGTCTTGCCATCAGCCGGCGTCTGGCGGGGATGATCAGCGCCGGGATCGCCGTCGTCTCGACACCGGCGCGCGGCAGCACCTTCACGCTCACCGCTCCCCTCGAGGTTGGATTGGAGGCAGCCGAGTTGGCGCCACGCCAGCACCTTCCCCATCGCGACGGCCAGCGCCGGCTGCAGGTGCTGGTGGTCGAGGACGACGAGCCGACGCGACTGGTCGTCATCGCCTTTCTCGAGCGCATGGGCTGCGAGGTGCGCACGGCCGCGACCGGTTTTGCCGCGATCGAGGCGGCCGAGCACTCCTGTCCCGACCTCGTGCTGATGGACTTGAGCCTGCCTGGCATGGACGGCATCGAGGCGGCGCGACGGCTGCGGCTGCACCCGGGCCGGGCCAGGCTGCCTGTCATCGCCATGTCGGCGCATGTGTTCCGCCGCGACGTGGAGCGCACGCTGGCAGCAGGCATGGACGGCTTCGTCGCCAAGCCGATCGACCCGGACGCCCTTGCAGGTGCGATCCGCCGGGCCACAGCGACAGACACCGACGGCAGCCAAGCATCGAGCGTGCCGGCACTCGACCTTGGCTTTGCGACAAACGGAGGCGACCCATCCGGCGATGCCCCCGATGCCGATGCCGGCATCCTTGCCGGCGACGTCGCCGTGCTGGGAGCGTCCGGCGTCAGGGATCTGCTCGATCTGGCTGAGCGCTCGATCGCGGAGCGCTGCCGGGCCATGCGTGACGCACTTGCCGGCGACGATCGCGCCCGGATCGCGAGCCTTGCCCATTCGATTGCGAGTGCAGCGGGCTCAGCCGGTTTTCTGCGGCTCGCGACGGCGGCACGGCAGCTGGAGCGGCAGGCGCCGTCCGCCATGCCCGCCGTGATCGCACAGGCGATCGGGCAATGCGAGATCTGGCTCGTCGCGGCGGCCGCTGCCGGCCGTCAACTCGTGCCGCCGGCGTCCGGCGCCCCTCAGCCTCTGCCCGTGGGTGCAACGGTCGCCGCAAACAGATAGCCCTCGCCGTGCGAGGTGACGATCAGGTGGGGATGGCGGCTGTCGTCCTTCAGCTTCTGCCGCAGCCTGCGCACCACCACATCGACCGTGCGGTCAGCCGGGTCCCAGTCGCGATTGGCAATCTCGTGCAGGATCCGGTCGCGGCTCATCACCTGCCCCGGATGGCCGGCGAGCAGCGCCAGCAGCTTGAACTCGGCCCGCGTCAAATCGACAAAGCTCCCGTCCCCGGCCTTCAGCGTCCGGTGCGCCGGATCGAAGGTCCAGCCGTCGAACGTCACGACGATCTCCTGCTCGTGGACCGGCCGCGTGCGCGCCGCGCGCCGCAGCAGGTTCTTCACGCGTGCCAAGAGCTCGCGCTGATCGAAGGGCTTCGTCACATAATCGTCGGCGCCCAGCTCGAGGCCGACGATCCGGTCGACCGTATCGGTTCGCCCCGTCACCAGGATGATCCCCACATCGGACTTCTCGCGCAGCTTGCGCGTGAGCTCGAGCCCATCCTCGCCCGGAAGGTTGATGTCGATCATCAGCAAGTCGGCCGGGCTCGTGCGCAGCACCTCGCGCATGGCACGTGCGTCCTCTGCCTCGCTCACCCGGTAGCCCATGGCCGTGAAATAGCCGGCGAGCTTCCTGCGCGTGACCTCGTCGTCCTCGACGATGACGATGTGGTGGGGGCTCAAGGCCATGCTCATGCGCTCCCGTCTCGCGAGACCGGAGCTTTAACATTCTTTCACAATTGGCGCCATGAACTTCACCGGTCCGTCCATCCGCCTTAACAGCCCGCCGCTAGATTGCTCTCCGTCGCTTACCCCTCAATCGCCAGGAGCGGAGACGCGCCCATAGAACGGCACGCAGCCGCACCACTACCGGGAGGACTAGAATGAAGAGCTTGAAGAGGATCGTCGCGCTGGGTCTCGTCGCGCCTGCCTTCATGGCCGGCACGTCGATGATTGCCCAGGCGGACGACAGCAAGGATCCGATCCGGATCATTCAGAACAATTGGACCAGCCAGCTCGTGCTCTCGACGGTCGTCGGCGAGATCCTGAAGGCTCAGGGCTACAACGTCGAGTACAAGTCGTCCGACACCCAGCTCCAGTTCACGGCGCTGGCGAACGACGACATGGACTTCCAGGTCGAGGTCTGGGAAGGCTCGATGGCCGAGAGCTTCAACAAGTCGGTCGCCGCCGGCGCTGTCGACGCGGGCGCCCACGACGCGGTCACGCGTGAGGATTGGTGGTATCCGAGCTACATGAACGAGATGTGCCCGGGGCTGCCCGACTGGAAGGCGCTCGACGCCTGCGCCGACAAGCTGGCAACGGCCGAGACCAAGCCCAAGGGCCGTTTCGTCGGTCCGCCCGCCGATTGGGGCAAGCACTACTCCGAGCGCATCACCGCTCTGAAGATGAACCTGCAGGAGGTGGCCGTCGGCCAGGCTGCAACGCTCTGGGCCGAGCTGCAGGCTGCCTATGATCGCAAGGAGCCCGTCGTCATCTTCAACTGGACGCCGAACTTCATCGAGGCGAAGTTCCAGGGCCAGTTCGTCGAGTTCCCGGCCTATGACCCGGCCTGCTACACCGACCCGAAGTGGGGCTCCAATCCCGATGCCATCTATGACTGCGGCGCGCCGGCCAAGGGCTACCTGAAGAAGGTGGTGTCGAAGAGCTTCGGCACCAAGTGGCCCAAGGCCATGAAGATCATCCAGAAGGTGAGCTTCAACAACGCCCAGATCGCGGCCGCTGCCTCGATGGTCGACGTCGACGGCATGACGCCCGAGGACGCAGCGAAGAAGTGGATCGCCGACAACGAGGCGACCTGGAAGGCCTGGATCGACGCGAGCTCGTGACAGCTTCGCCGATGATCTCACCAGCATGAGGAGGCCGGGTGGTGGCGTAATTCGGCCGCACCCGGCCTTCTCGATTTCCAGCCTCCATGCTTGACAGCCGGACTGCTTGACTACTGGACTGCCGGGCGCATGCTGGGACCGCAGGACTTCCGACTGGCCTCGGGGGAAACATGACGAAGGACGTCAAGATCGCCTGTCGCGGTCTGTGGAAATTGTTCGGCAGAGATCCGCTCGGATTCCTCGAGCGGCATGGCGGACACCCCTCCGGGGACGCCTTCAAGGCCGAGGGCATCATCGGCGCCGTGTGCGACGTCAGCTTCGATGTGCAGACGGGCGAGATCCTGGTCGTGATGGGCCTCTCGGGCTCGGGCATGTCGACGCTGATCCGTTGCCTGTCGCGCCTCATCGATCCGACAGCGGGCGAGGTGCTGTTCGAGGGTCGCGACCTCCTGCTGGCGAGCGAGCGCGAGCTGATCGAGTTGCGCCGCCACAAGATGGGCATGGTGTTCCAGCATTTCGGCCTGCTGCCCCACCGCAATGTGCTCGCCAATGTCGCATTCCCGCTCGAGGTTCAGGGGATCGGCCGCGACGAGCGCGAGAAGCGCGCCCGCGAGATGGTGAAGCTGGTCGGCCTCGAGGGCCGCGAGAGCTATTTCCCGCGCGAGCTGTCGGGCGGCCAGCAGCAGCGGGTCGGCATTGCCAGGAGCCTCGCGGTCGAGCCCGATGTCTGGTTCCTGGACGAGCCGTTCTCGGCGCTCGATCCCTTGATCCGGCACGAGATGCAGGCCGAATTCCTGCGGCTGCAGCGGATGCTGAAGAAGACGATCGTCTTCATCACACATGATTTCGAGGAGGCGACGCGGCTCGCCGATCGCATCGGCATCATGAAGGATGGCCGGCTGATCCAGCTCGCGACGCCTGAAGTGATGGTGACGAATCCAGCCGACTCCTACGTGGCCGAGTTCAGCAAGAATGCGCCGCGCGAGCGCATTATCACCGTCCGGTCCGTGATGGAGCCCTTGAATGGCTCGACCCGGCACGAGAACCCCGTCGATGCTTCCGCCAAGCTCGGAGCGATCGCCGCACGGGTGCTGGCCTCCGACGTGGCGATCGCGGTTGCCGACGCCAGCCAGCAGCTCGTCGGCCAAGTGCGCCGCGAGCGGCTGATCGCCGCCCTCTATCGGGAGAGCAAAGTGTGACGGTCGCCATTGCCGAGACTGCACCCGGCGTTGTGCGCAATGGCACGCGAGCCGGCACCGGCTTTCTGGTGCCCGCGCTGCTACTGATCGCGCTGTGCGTCGCGGCGAAGTACGCCTTGCCCTGGACCGATCGCTGGCCGCCAGAATGGGTCGTGCCTGCGAAAGCCTGGGTCACGCAGTTCTTCGCCTGGCTCGGCAGCGAGGCGAGCCTGGGGCTGTTCACGGTCAAGGACCTGACGCGCTTCATCTCGACGGCCCTCTCCTATCCGCTGCATTGGGCGGAGGTGGTGCTCTTCCGCGGGGTGAAGGAGCTCGGGCTGCCGCCATTGCCCTGGATCGCGATCGTGGCCGGCGTGGCGATCCTGGGCCATTGGATCGCGGGCTGGAGGCTGGCGGCTTTGTGCGGGCTGTCAGCTCTCTACGTGGCGTTGTTCGGGCTTTGGGCAGACGCCATGCAGACGCTTTCGATCGTGGTCGTGACGGTGCCGCTGGCCGCCATGCTCGGTCTCGCGATCGGCATCTGGGCGTCACGCTCGACCCGGGTCGAGGCTTTCGTCACCGCCTGCTTCGACGTGCTGCAGGCAACCCCGCACATGGCCTATCTCGGCCCCGTGGTCGTGCTGTTTGGTTTCGGTCAGGTGCCGGCGATGCTGGCAACGCTCGGGTTCGCGCTTCCCCCGATGGCGCGCTGCGTGTTGCTGGGCCTGAAGACGGTTGCGCCCGAGATCGTGGAGGCGGGCCGCATGGCGGGCTGCACCAAGCGCCAGTTGCTCTGGAAGGTCGAGATCCCGGCTGCCCAGCAGACGCTGTTGCTCGGCCTCAATCAAGTCGTCATGCAAACGCTTGCCATGGCGGTGATCGCCTCCCTCGTCGGCGCCTCGGGCCTTGGACAGAAGCTCCTGTTCTCGCTGCAGCAACTCTATATCGGCAAGGCGACAGAGCAAGGCATCGCCATCGTGCTGATCGCGATCGTGCTCGACCGCCTGTCGCAGGCCTATGCCTATCGTCCGCTGGTGCGGATCCCCGAGGGCACACCACTCTGGCGCCAGCACGGGCACGCACTGCTGTTCGCGGCAGTGCTCGCAGCTTGCACGCTCCTCGCCTTCGTGTTGCCCCAACTCGCGGTGCTGCCGCGCGAGCTCACCATCAGCGCCGGTCCGATCCTCGATCTCGCGGTCCGCTGGGTCTCCAAGAACGCCTATTTCCTCATCAATCCGGTGCGTGAATGGACGACGCTCTGGCTGTTGCTGCCTTTGCGCGATTTCTATTTGTGGCTGCCTTGGACGCTGGTTGCGGGGCTTGTCGGGCTCGCAGGCTGGCAACTCGGCGGGCCACGGCTCGCTGCGCTGGTCGCCGCGCTCGTGGCCTCGCTTTTCCTCGTCGGCAACTGGGTCCCGGCGATGATGACGCTCTACCTCGTCACCGCCGCGACCGTTCTCTGCATTCTGATCGGCGTGCCGATCGGCATCTGGGCGGCCCGCAGCGAGCGGACGGCCAAGGTCGTAATGGCGGTCTGCGACACGCTGCAGACTTTCCCGAGCTTCATCTACCTGATCCCGGTCATCATGCTGCTGAAGGTCGGCGACCTTTCCAACATCATCGCGATCCTGTGCTATGCCAGCGTGCCGGCGATCCGCTTCACCTATCTGGGGCTGAAGCGGGTCCCGCTCGCAACGATCGAAGCGGCGCGCGCGGCCGGCACGACATCGCTGCAGCGGTTGTGGAAGGTCGAGCTGCCGATCGCGCTGCCGGAGATCATGCTCGGCATCAACCAGACGATCATGATGGCGCTCGCCATGACGGCGATCACGGCCCTGATCGGATCGCGCGACCTCGGGCAGGAGATCTACAAGGCACTGCCGGGAGCCGACACCGGGCGCGGGCTGCTCGCCGGCCTCGGCATCGCTTTCATCGGCATCATCGCCGACCGGCTGATCGGGGCCTGGGCCAAGAAACGCAAGCAGGAGCTCGGGCTCGCTTGAGCGAGGCGGCCGGCCCACTGGACGTGGCCACAGGCAAGCGCGCGTTTGCCGGCGCGCTGCTGCTCGCCCTCGTGCTCGGCTCGCTCCATGCCTATAGCGTGCTGCTTTCGCCGCTCGAGCAGGCGCTCGGGATCACCCGCTCGACGGCGGGTCTCGCCTATTCGCTCGCGATCGTCGCCCTGACGCTCGCGGTGCTGGTAGCGCCGGCGTTGCGGCGTCGGCTCGGGCCGGCTGGCATGGCGGTCGCGGTTGGGCTGTGTGGTGCGGGTGGATTGCTGTTGGCTGCCCATGGCGGAACCGGCATCAGCCTGCTGCTCGGCTATGGGCTGCTGTTCGGCTTTGCCAATGGCATCGGCTATGGGCTCTTCCTGGAACGCGCCGCCGCCGTGATGCCACGGCATCCTGGCCTCGCCATCGGCACCGTCACGGCGGCCTATGCAGCGGGAGCGATGGTGTTCGCAATCGCGCTCGGCTCGATCGTGGCGAGGGAGCCCGCTTCGCTCGCGCTGACCATGCTCGCTGCCGCCGTCGCGGCCGGCAGCCTCGCCGCGGCGCTGGCGTTCCGTGGCGGCGCTGCGCATGCCGGCAAGGTGCAACCCGCCGAACAGCTTCTGCCTCGGACTCGCCCGCCCGCCCGTGACCTTGCGCTCGACTGGATCGTCTATTTTCTCGGAGCGACCGGCGGCCTGATGGCGATTGGCCATGCGGCGGGAATCCTCGCGACGACCTCGGCGAGCCCGGATCTGCTCGCGCTCGCGCCGGTGCTGCTGGCACTCGGCAACATCGGCGGCAGCGTGCTCGGCGGCCGGCTTGCCGACAGGCTCGGCCCCGGCGTCGCACTCGGCGGCACCAATGCGTTCTCCGCGCTCGCGACGCTGGCGCTCGCCTTCGCTGC
>JANNSW010000084.1:0-1511 GCA_031403055.1 Hyphomicrobiaceae bacterium
AGCCAAGGCAAGCTCCGAGATCGAGAACATCGTGACGACCAACGATGCGCTGTTCCGCCATGCGGCGCTGGAGGACGCAGCCGCCGACCCCGCGACCAAAGAGGCGCTGCGCTACCGCCAGGCGCTGTTCGAGGGCGTGCGCAGCCTGAAAGACCGGCCGCTCTCGACCCGAGCAGCGGTCGACATCTGCAGGAAGATCAAGGGCATCGAGATCGACATCCGGCGCACACCAGGCACGATACTGCGCAATGAGCGGACAGGCGCCGTGATCTATACCCCGCCCGAGGGCGAAGCGCGGATCCGGGAAAAGCTCGCCAACTGGGAGCGTTTCCTGCACGAGGAGACCGGCATCGATCCCCTCGTTCGCCTCGCCGTGCAGCACTACCAGTTCGAGGCGATCCATCCCTTTGCCGACGGTAACGGCCGGACGGGGCGCATTCTCAACATCCTGTTCCTGATCGAGCAGGGGCTGCTCGATCACCCGATCCTCTACATGAGCCGGGAGATCCTCGGCACGCGCGATGACTACTATCGGCTGCTGCTCGGTGTGACGCGGCAGGGAGGATGGATCGATTGGATCTTGTACTTCCTGGAGGTCGTGCAGGAATCCGCGGCCGCGAGCGGCCTGAAAGCTCGGCGGATTGAAGTCTTGATGCTCGACACGGAGATTTTTATCCTAAAGGTGGCGCCCAAGATCCTCTCGCGAGAACTGATGGGAACTCTCTTCTCGCAGCCCTATTGCCGCATCGCTGACCTGGAGCAAGCCGCGATCGCGAAACGGCAGACTGCTTCGGCATATCTTCAGTCGCTCGCCAATGTGGGCGTGCTGCGCGAGATCAAGGTCGGCCGTGAGAAGCTGTTCGTCCACGGCAAGCTGCTCGAGCTCCTCACGACCGAGGGCAGCCAGGTGACGAGGTATCAGCCCAACGCGCTCGCCCGGCCAGAGCTGATGTTTCCGGCAACGGAGCCCACGGCTGGCACGCTCGAGCATGAGGTTTGATCGCGTTCTACCAGCCCGTAGGCAGGTGTCGCGTCATATGAACGGATTGACGATCTCGGTCGCCTCGATGCGTTGGCCGTGCTGCAAATCCTCGCTGTAGAGAAATTTGCATTTTGCATGCAATGCAGCAGCAACGATCAAACTATCGTAAAAGCTGTATTTGTAACGGTGCCTGAGATCGAGGGCTCTACGGTGGAGGTCGCAGCCGGCCGGCGGAACAACGCAGAGGGGCTCGAGTGTCGTCCTCAGCAGATCCAACGCGTCGGCATGGGAGATCGGGCGCTTGGCCTTCTGCACAGTCACATTGAGGCATTCATTGACGACCTGCGTGCTGATGCAGCCACGACCGGTGGTGATCGCATCGCGGATGAGCCGATCGGCAATCGTGGCCTTTGCTCGGTCGATGCCTTCGATCGCATAGACGAGAATGTTGGTGTCGAGAAAATACCTAGCGCTCATTCATCTCCTCGCGCGCGAGCTTGCGGCCAATCCTCACTTTGCCACGGACGCG
>JANNSW010000085.1:0-12023 GCA_031403055.1 Hyphomicrobiaceae bacterium
TTCGGCGGCGAGTTCGAGACCGAGGCCGATTACCGCGATCCGTTTCTGCTGGATCTGGTGAAGGAGGCCAAGGGCTGGATGCTCTGGCCGCCGATCCGCTACAGCTTCGACACCATCAACTACAACCTGCCGGTGCCCGCACCCGCGCCGCCGTCCGCGGAGAACTGGCTCGGCTCCGACGATCAGGGCCGCGACGTGCTCGCTCGCGTCATCTACGGTTTTCGCCTGTCGGTCGTCTTCGGGCTGGTGCTGACGATCGTCTCCTCGGTGATCGGGGTATTCACCGGAGCCCTGCAGGGCTATTTTGGCGGCTGGGTCGATCTCGTGTTCCAGCGCGTCATCGAGGTGTGGACCTCGATCCCCTCGCTCTATGTGCTGATCATCATCTCGGCGATGCTGGCGCCCGGTTTCTGGACGCTGCTCGGGATTCTGCTCATTTTCAGTTGGGTAGCGCTCGTCGGCGTCGTCAGGGCCGAGTTCCTGCGCGGTCGCAATTTCGAGTATGTGCGGGCGGCCAAGGCTTTGGGGCTCTCGGACATGCGCATCATGTGGAAGCACATCCTGCCCAACGCCATGGTCGCGACCATCACCTTCATGCCGTTCATCCTGTCGGGCGCGATCACCTCGCTCACCTCGCTCGACTTCCTGGGGCTCGGCCTGCCGCCGGGATCGCCGTCGCTGGGCGAGCTGCTGCAGCAGGGCAAGTCGAACCTCGCCGCGCCCTGGCTCGCGATCACGGCCTTCATCGTGATCTCGCTGATGCTGAGCCTGCTCGTGTTCGTCGGCGAAGCCGTGCGCGATGCACTCGATCCGAGGAAGACATTCGGGTAGGATGGCCGTCATGGAAAAGCACGTCGTCGAGCACTATCCGGTCGAGAACCTGCCGCCCGAGCTGCGCGAGGGGCTGGAGGCAGGGTCGCGCGTCAAGGTGACGGTCGAGGTGGAGGCCAAGCCCGGTGCGAGAGAGCCGCGGCCCTTGTCGCAGCTGATGGGCTCCGCGAAGGGCTTGTTCGCCTCACCTGAGGAGGTCGACGATTTCATCCGCCAGTTGAGGGATGAATGGGATTGACCAGATGATCGTAGCTGGGCGGGTCTACCTCGATGCGAATGCGTTCATCTACTATGGCGAACAGTACCCCGCTCTTGCCGGGCGTTTGAACCGTGTTTTTCGTTCGGCGGAAGCGGGTCAGGTCACGATCGTCACAAGCGATTTGACACTCCTCGAGGTGCTTGTTCGACCCATTCAGGCAGCCAATGTCGCATTGGTAAGAGCCTATGAGGAGCTCTTGACGCCACGTGTCGAGCTGGAGCGGATTGCGATCGGAGTCGACGTATTGCGCCGGGCGGCAGAGCTCCGGGCAGCTCTCGGGCTCAGGACGCCCGATGCCATCCACGTCGCAACCGCCGGGCTGAGCGGCTGCATCAGCATTCTGAGCGAGGATCATCGCCTGAAGGTGCCTGCTGAACTGGCAATTGTTCGCATCAGCGACCTCGCGCCATGACCCCGCCTCACGACCGCCGTAAGGACCAACCCCATTGAAGAAGCGCAGGAAGGCCAATGTCTATGCGAGGTCCCCAGCACAGGCTGTCGCCCAGGCGATGATCACGCCAACCGACCCGGCAACGCGGCCGGCGGCCAGCCGGAATCCTGCCCACGCACCCCTGCTCGCCGTGCGCGACCTCTCGGTCGATTTCCGCTCCGGCCGCACCATCGTGCATGCGGTCAGGGGCGTCTCGTTCCATATCGAAAAGGGCGAGACGGTCGCGATCGTGGGCGAATCGGGCTCGGGCAAGACGGTGTCGGCGCTTTCGATCCTGAAGCTGCTGCCCTACCCGGCGGCGTCCCATCCCTCAGGCGAAATCCACTTCGCCGGACGCGACCTGTTGCAGGCGAGCGAGCGGGAGCTTCGCGGCATCCGCGGCGACAAGATCGCAATGGTGTTCCAGGAGCCAATGAACTCGCTCAATCCGCTGCATACGATCGAGCGGCAAGTCGGCGAAATGTTGAAACTCCACCGCGGATTGAAAGGCGCCGAAGCGCGTGCGCGCGTGATCGACCTCTTGACCAAGGTCGGCATCCGCGATGCCGAGCAGAGGCTCGACGACTACCCCCACCAGCTGTCGGGCGGCCAGCGCCAGCGCGTGATGATCGCGATGGCGTTGGCCAACGAGCCCGATCTGTTGATCGCCGACGAGCCGACGACCGCGCTCGACGTGACGATCCAGGCGCAGATCCTCGAGCTGTTGGCGCGCCTGCAGCGCGAGCATGGTTTGGCGATGTTGCTGATCACCCACGATCTGGGCATCGTCAGGAAGATGTCGGACCGCATCTATGTGATGAAGGACGGGAGCGTGGTCGAGGAGGGGCCGGCTGATCAGATCTTCGAGGCGCCGCGCCATCCCTATACGCGGCTGCTGATCGACGCGGAGCCCAAGGGCGAGCCGCCGCCGCCGGCGCCGCAAGCCTCCGTCATCGTCGAGACCGACAATCTGAAAGTGTGGTTTCCGATCAAGCGCGGAATTCTGCGCTCGACCGTTGGCCATGTGAAGGCGGTCGATGGCGTGTCGCTCAGCCTCAGGGCCGGCGAGACGCTGGGCGTCGTGGGCGAATCCGGCTCGGGCAAGACGACGCTGGGCCTCGCGATCCTGCGGCTGATCTCTTCGGAGGGCCCGATCGTCTATATGGGCCAGCGGATCGATGGCTTTCGCTCCGGCCAGATGCGCCCGCTCCGGCGCCAGATGCAGATCGTGTTCCAGGACCCCTATGGCTCGCTCAGCCCGCGCCTGTCGATCGGGCAGATCATCGAGGAAGGGCTGACGATCCTCAGCCCCGAGCTCGATGGCGCGGCGAGGCGCAAGCGTGCGGGCGAAGCGCTGGTCGAGGTGGGGCTCGACCCCGATTGGCAGGACCGCTATCCCCACGAGTTCTCCGGCGGCCAGCGCCAGCGCATTGCGATCGCCCGCGCCATGGTGCTGGAGCCGAAGTTCGTCATGCTGGACGAGCCGACCAGCGCGCTCGACATGAGCGTGCAGGCCCAGATCGTCGATCTGCTGCGCGACCTGCAGAAAAAGCGCGATCTCGCCTATCTGTTCATCAGCCATGATCTGCGCGTTGTGCGCGCACTTTCGACCCATGTGATCGTGCTGCAGAACGGCAGAGTGATCGAGGATGGCACCTCGGCCGAGGTATTCGAGCGCCCCAAGCAGCCCTACACCAAGGCGCTGTTGGCGGCGGCATTGCGGCTGGAGACAGCGAGCGAGGGTGTGGTGAGGCAGTAGCGATGAAGATCCTGATCAATGCGGAAAGCTGGGATCTGGAACCGTGGGCGGCGCTCGTGCGCCAGGCGCGACCCGAAGCCGATGTCGTCACGACGACGGACGCAAATGCGCTTGCCGACGTGCGCTATGCGATGGTGTGGAAGCCCGAGCCCGGCCTGCTCGGGCGTTGTCCGAGGCTCGAGGTGATCTTCAACCTCGGCGCTGGCGTCGATGCGATACTGAAGGACGTGACGATCCCGCAAAGGATCCCACTGGTGCGGATCGCCGATCCCAACATGACCATGCGCATGACCGAGTGGGTGGTGCTGCAGGCGCTGTTCCACCATCGCCGCATGCTCGCCTATCAGGGGCAGCAGCGTGCGCAGCTGTGGCGTGACCTTCCCGGCCAGCCCGCCGCGGAGCATGTGACGGTCGGCGTGATGGGGCTCGGCATCCTCGGGATCGCCGCGCTGCGCGGGATTGGCGCGCTCGGGTTCAGGCGCGTCGGGTGGTCGCGGACTGCGAAGCTGGTCGATGGCGTCAGGTGCTATCACGGCGAGGCAGGGCTTGGGGCGTTCCTGGCGGAAACCGATATTCTGGTCTGCCTGTTGCCGCTGACGCCCGAGACCAAGGGGGTGCTCGATGCTGGCCTCTTGCGCAAGCTCAAGCGCAACGGCCCGCTCGGCGGACCGATCCTGTTGAACGCCGGGCGCGGCGGCGAGCAGGTCGAAGCGGATATCCTCGCAGCCCTCGAGGACGGCACGCTCGCGGGCGCGAGCCTCGATGTGTTCGAGGCTGAGCCGCTCGCCAGCTCGAGCCCGCTCTGGAGCCACCCCAAAGTGGTCGTCACCCCCCACAACGCCGCCGATAGCGAGCCGCAGGCGTTGACCGCCTATGTGCTCGGCCAGATCGACCGGCATGAGCGGGGCCTGCCGCTCGAGAACGTGGTCGATCGGGCAAGGGGGTATTGATCGGGCGGGCAGCCACTCTCGTTCCGGCTCTGTCGGCGGTCGGATCTGGCTGCGGTTGTCGCCATGCTCGATGGTTCGGATCAGGCGAGCGGATCCGTCGGCGCCGCTTGACTTGACTACTGGTAAACAGTACCGATATGCAAGATCACGACTTCGAGTGGGACGAGGCAAAGAACGCGGCGAACCACGCCAAGCATGGCGTCACGTTCGCGCGAGCCTGCCTCGTCTTTGCTGATCGGCTCGCGGTTGGCGGGCTCGACGATCGCGAGGACTACGGCGAGGATCGCCTCAGCCTCATCGGCATGGTCGAAGGGACACTCCTACTCGTGGCCTATACCGAGCGCGGTGTCCTGGCAGCAGACCGCCGGGTCGACCGCATCCGAATAGTTACAGCCAGATGGGCGACCAAGCATGAGCAAGACGAGTACTACCAGCAAAACAGCTGAGCCCCTCGAGCCGCTCACCCCCATGACCGAGCAGGAAATCATTGCTGCTGCGTTGAGCGATCCCGATGCTCAGCCGTTGACGCCCGAGGACTTCAAGCGCATGCGCCGCACGCCGCGTGCTAAGATCATTCGCCGTGCGCTCGGCCTGACACAGGAAGAATTCGCGACCCGCTTCGGCATCCCGCTCGGGACGCTTCGGGATTGGGAACAGGGCGTCGCGGAGCCTGACACATGCGCACGGACCTACCTGACCGTGATCGCCCGCAATCCGAAGGCTGTCGAGGAGGCGCTGGCGCCGTTGATGGTCGTCGAAACGGCGAGCAAGAAATGGCGTTAGGCCGATGTGCGCACTCTCGATGGCAAGCGCCGCGCAGCCACTCTCGATCCGGCCCTATCGGCGGTCGGATCTGGATGCCGTTATCGCGATCTTCCAGGGAGCGGTCCGCGAGGTTGCGAGCAAGGACTATTCGCCGGCACGGATCGCGGCCTGGTCCGAGGTCGATCGCGCCGTATGGGACGATTGGCGGCTGACCCGTCCGACCTGGCTCGCCGAGATCGGCACTGTCGCCGTCGGGTTCACCGACCTCGAGCCCGACGGGCATCTCGACATGATGTTCGTGCACCCGGATTTCCAGGGGATCGGTGTTGCGACGGCGCTGCTCGGCAGGGTCGAGGCGGCGGCGCGAAATTTGTCACTCGCGCGCATCTTCGCCGAGGCGAGCATCACCGCGCGGCCGTTCTTCGAGCGGCGCGGCTTCCGGGTCATTGCCACGCAATCTGTCGAATGTCGCGGGCGGGACCTCACCAACTACAGAGTGGAGAAGGAGCTCGGTTAGCCAGACTATCGTAGCCAAACTCACACCCGGCGTTTGCCGCGAAGATCCCGGCTCGAGCGCCGGGGATAGACCATCATAGCGCCGACCGGCAGCGGCCGGCACTCGGCCGGGACGACGGGTGATGGTAGGGCGAAGTGTCGGTCATTGTCGGCAACTTCGCATCGAGCGGCCTCAGCTACTTCGCGCACGAGGCGGCGATGGTGCCTGCCAGTGCCGATGGGATGGCACCGGCTGGTTTCCAGCCGGCACAGAGCTTGCCGATCCGGCCGGGGTCGCCGTCTGCGCCTTCCAGACAATAGAGCCCGCTACCGTCGGGTTGGGGCGTGAAGCGCACGCCCTTGGCGCCGGTCGCGGTGTCATCGAGCAAGCTCCCCAGATAGTTGAGGGCGAAGATGCGCTTGGCCGCCTCGCCGGCTGCGAGTTTCTGCGGCCGGAAATGCGTGTTCGTCACCGGCACCGCCTCGATTGCCCGGACTTGAACCGCGCCCTGCCGCTTCAGCAGATGGACGCGAGCCAGCAATCCGTAGCTCTTGCACACGCCCTTGCCGGTCATATCGGCCGTGCCGAAGTGCAGGAAGTTGCCGAGGCCGTAGAAGATCACGGACTTGGCCGTAAGCTCGACGCCGCGCACCACATGGGCGTGATGGCCGGCGATGAGATCGATCCCGGCGCCGCGTGCGGCCTGACTGCGGAACTCCTGCAATTGTCGCGCGTCAGTGCGGACCTCGCCTTCGGTGCCGTAGTGGATGGAGAGGATGCGGTAGTCGGCAGGGGTTTCGGTCAGCCGTTTCAGGATGAGCTGCCAGTCCTCCTGGAAGCGATAGGCGATCTGGCCGGGCTTGGATGCTCCGGCCCGGTGGCGCTCCAGGTTGCTCGTCACGATGCCGATCGAGGCGTACGCGATCCTGGCGCCCTTCAGAGTGAACGCCGCCGGCCGGCTCGCCTGCTCGCGGTTCATGCCGATGCCGCCATAGGCGATCAGGCCCTCGGCGGCGAGCGGGGCCATGTGCTTCAAGGTCTCGGCGAGCCCTTCCGGGCCGTAGTCCATCGAATGATTGTTGGCGAGGCTGAACAGGTTGAACCCTGACCGCACCAGATGGCGCATGGCGTTGGGATGCGTTCTGAAATTGAAACCCGCCCCTTGGCCCTTGGTGTCGAGCGGCAGATCGTTGCGATCGGTGACGACCGTCTCGACATTGAGGAAATTGAGATCGCCGGTGATTTCCTCCTCGATGCGTGAGGTCGTCTCCTTGAACGGAATGAGCCGGCCAAGCTTTGCGGCACCGTCCGGCTGCACCGCCTGCCGGCTGCTGTTGAGGCCGACATCGCCCGTCAGCGTGATGGTGATGATGCTGTCGTCGCCGGCTGGCGCCTGTTCGGTCGCTTCGACCGCTGTTGTCCACGCGATCGACAGCATCCCCACCATGACCGCGAGCCCTGGCCAGCCTGTCGTCCGCAGCGATCGTCCCTTCCGAGCAGGCAGTGTCATGGGCCGCATCCTCGCTAGTTGTCCCTGTCGGCAGCTATGCCCTGGCAATGGGGCCGCGACCGGGCGAGCCTCGTCCATTGCGGCGACAGGCTCAAGCGCATCAGGGAACCATCCACCGCGCTTTGCTCTTGGCCCGCGGCTGTCGGCCATAATCCTCGAACCGGCGGGCAACATCGGCCATCTCGGCCGAGCCGAGCAGCACTGGCTTGCCGGCGGAAAGAGCGAGCAGATACTGGCGCGACAGCGTCTCCAGCAGCACGGTCGCATCGAACGCCGCCTTCAACGTCGCCCCGCGTGCGAGCGTGCCGTGATTGGCGAGCAGGCAGGCCGAGCGGGTTTCGAGCGCCGCGCCGGCCGCTAGCCCGAGCTCGCGGGTTCCAAAGGGTAGATAGTCGACGAGGGGCACATCACCGCCGCCGAGCGCCTGCACCATGTAGTGGAAGGCTGGGATCGGCCTGTGCAGACAGGCGAGCGCGGTAGCGTGGTCGGCATGGGTGTGGACGACGGCCTTGGCGCCGGGCACGCGGGCATAAACCTCAGCGTGCATCGCCCATTCGCTCGATGGTCTCAGCTTTTGGCTCGACACCCCTGAGAATGAGGTCTCGACGATATGGGTCGGCCGCAAGGTCTCCGCGCTGCAGCCGGTTGGGGTAATCAGCATGCTGTTGTCACCCAATCGAGCAGAGACGTTGCCGGCGGATCCCTGGTTGAGGCCGAGACGAGCGAGCTCGGTGTAAACCTCGACGATAGCAGTACGGACCGCCTGCTCGGGTCTTGCTGTTGCCACGTCTCGATTTCCTCTGATTTGAGATGATTCCGGCGTCGTCGGGGGCTGACAGAATGCTGACCGGCCTCGTCAGCCGCGCGACATGCGCTGTCGGCTAGGTTCTGTCATGTCCGCAGCACAATCGCCCGGACGACAGAGAAACGAAACAGTTGCAAGGATCAATCGCCATGAAACTCCGTCTTCTCGGTTCGACGAGCGTACTCGCGCTCGCATTCGCCATGAGCCAGGGCGTCCCGGCATCCGCAGGCATCTCGCTCGCCGACAGCCTGGCGGTCGCAGTGTCTCCTGCCAAGGCCAAAATGGGTGCGGGCCTTCAGCTCGCTCGCAAGGGCGAGGACGATCCCGCCAATCATGACGCCAATGACGACAACGGCAGCGGCGGCCAGGGTGCCGACGACGGCCCGAACCACGATGTCGGCGACGACAATGGCGGTGACGACAATGGCGGTGATGACAATGGCGGTGATGATAGCGGTGGCGACAACAGCTCCGGCAGCGGCTCCTCGGGCAGCGGCTCCTCGGGCTCTGGCGGCCACGGCGGCAAAGGCAGCGGTCATGGCGGGCAGGGCGGCGACGATTGAGTGAGGCGGAGATAGGCGCGGGGGCATGGCGGGTCGACCGTCTGCCCCCGGTCCCTCAGCGCGCGCCGGCGGCTCGAGTGGCCGCACGCAGGATGGCGTCGGCGGCCAGCAGATCCTCGACGCCTTGGCAGAAGCGCGCCTCGTCGCGCAGCACATCGGCGCTCGAATGCTCGACGACGGTCGCGATCTCGGCCTGGCAGGAACCGGTCATCTGGTCGAGAATGCCCGCGTCGCGGAAAAAGACGGACACTCTTTCACCGAAGATCGCCTGGCGGAAGGCCGGGCATTTGAACGAGGCGCCGATCACCTTGACGGCCGCCTCCAGCTTGACTGGGTCGGCATAGCAGGCGGCGTGGGCGGGATCCGCCGGCAACGCGAGCGCGAGTGTTGCCGCAAGCACCGTCGAGCTCTCAGAAATCTTTCGCCAGCCGCACTGCATCGTACATCCCTGCATGAATGTTGCGCGAAGCGACCGCATCGCCGATGCGGAAGAGTTGGTACTTGCCTTTGGGGTTGCGCCTGATCTTCTGCGGTTGCCCGAAAATCAAAGCCTTGTGGTCGAGCTCGCCATGGTTGGAGGAGCCGGGCTTCAACTCGAAGTAGAGCTCGTCGAGCGGCTTGGTCGCGTACTCGACCACGATCTGGTCGGCCTCGCGCAGCCACGTCTTCTTGGTGAAGTCGGAGCCGAGCGTGGCGATCAGCCGGTTGCCGCGCCGTGCCACCGACAGCAGCTTCGTGGTGATCGTGATGCGCACGTCGTGGTCCTGGAACTTGCGCATGTAGGTCACGTGGTTGAGGCCACCCATGTCGGGAGCAAAGAACCGCTCGGGCGTCACCAGCTCGACCTTCGCGCCCGCTTCCGCCAGCATCTCGACCGCCATCATGCCGGGATGGGCGCCGCCATTGTCGTCGAAGAACAGCACGTCCTTGCCGGGCTTGGCGTCGCCCGAGATGATGTCCCAGCTCGAGGTGACGAGGTCGTGGCCGGATTCGATCGGCGCCGCATTCGGCAGGCCGCCGGTCGCGATGATCACGATGTCGGGGTCCTCGGCGAGCACATCTCCGGCCTCGGCAAGCGTGTTGAAGCGCATGTCGAGCCCGAGCCGCTCGCACTGACGCAGGCGCCAGTCGATGATGCCCTGCAGATCCTTGCGGCGCCTCATGCGGACCGCAAGGCGCATCTGACCGCCTGCGGCATCGGCGGCCTCGAAGACCGTCACCTTGTGCCCGCGCTCGCCGGCGACCCGCGCCGCCTCGATGCCGGCCGGCCCCGCACCGACGATCACGATACGTTTCTTCTTGCCCTTCGCCTTGGCGATCTCCTGCGGGATGCTCGCCTCGCGCCCCGTCGCCGGATTGTGCATGCACAGCGCCTCGTGCCCCTCATAGAGCCGGTCGAGGCAGTAGGTCGCGCCGACACAGGGGCGAATATCGTCCTCGCGGCCCGCCATGATCTTTTTCACGATGTGGGGGTCGGCGATGTGGGCGCGCGTCATGCCGACCATGTCGAGCTTGCCCGAGGCAACCGCGTGGCGTGCGGTCGCGACGTCCGGGATGCGGGCGGCATGGAAGACCGGGAACTTCAGCTCGGCCTTGACCTCGCCGCAGAAATCGAGGTGAGGGGCGGACGCCATGCCGGCGATGGGAATGACCTGCTGCAGCGAGGCGTCGTGCTCGATGTGGCCGCGAATGAGGTTGAGGAAATCAACCTTGCCCGACGCGATGATCCGTCGCGCGATCTCGACGCCGTCGTGCTTCGAAAGGCCTTTCTCCCAGTCCTCGTCGGCGACCATGCGCACGCCCACCAGGAATTTCGGCCCGACGGCTTTGCGCACCGCGTCGAGCACGAGCATGGTGAAGCGCAGGCGATTGTCGAGCGAGCCCATGCCCCACTCGTCGGTGCGCTGGTTGGTGGCGGGCGACCAGAAGCTGTCCATCAGATGGCCATAGGCCTCGAACTCGAGACCATCGAGGCCGCCCGCCTGCATGCGCGCCGCCGAATCCGCATAGCCCTTGATGATCCGCTCGAAGTCCCAGTCCTCCATCACCTTCGGGAATGCGCGGTGCGCCGGCTCGCGCGCCATGGAGGCGGACAGCACCGGCAGCCAGTCGCCCTTGTTCCAGTTGGTGCGCCGGCCGAGGTGCGTGATCTGCATCATCACCGCACAGCCATGCTCGTGGCAGGAAACGGCGAGGTCCCGCAGGTAGGGGACGATCTCGTCCTTGTAGGCATGGAGATTGCCGAAGGCGGGAGGAGAATCCTCGGCGACGATCGCCGACCCCGCCGTCATGGTCATGGCGATCCCGCCCTTGGCCTTCTCCAGATGATAGAGCCGGTAGCGCTCCCCCGGCATGCCACCCTCATGATAGTTCGGCTCGTGCGCCGTCGACATGATGCGGTTCTTGAGCGTCAGATGCTTCAGCCGGTAGGGCTGGAGCAAGGGGTCATTGGCGGGGGTCATGAGAGGGGCTCGCTCGGCGCTTGGGGCGGTGCTGTCGCCAGAAGAGGACTGCTCAGGATAAAGCCACAACCGGGCGAAGTGCGCCAGAGAGCCGCTCGCGTCGCATGGCTCACTCGCCGGCGCGCGCTCGCTCGATCGCCGGCAGCAGTTTTTGCTCGATCGCCTCGGCGGTGATCGGGCCGACGTGCTTGTAGGCGATGCGGCCGCGGCCATCGACGATGAAGGTCTCCGGCACCCCATAGACGCCCCAGTCGACCGCGACGCGCCCCGAGCGGTCGGCGCCGACGCGGGTGTATGGGTTGCCGTAGCGCCCGATGAACCGGCGGGCCTCGGCCGGATCGTCCTTGTAGTCGATGCCGAACAGGGGGGCCTTGGTGCGCGCTGCCAGCGCGACGAGGAACGGGTGCTCCTCATGGCAGGGTCCGCACCAGGACGCCCAGACATTGACGATGCTGACCTTGCCCACTGCGAGGTCGGCCGAGGCAAACCCCGGCACAGGCGCCTCGGCGCGCATGAGGCCCTCGACAGGCGGGAGCTCGAAGGCGGGCACTGGCCGCCCGACCAGCGCTGACGGCAATCGCGAGGGATCGCCTGAGAACAAGGCGACGAGGAAGAGCCCGGCGAGCGCGACGAACGCGAGCAGCGGCAGCGCCGTCAGCCAGCCCGTGCGACGCTGGCTCACCGGCTCGTCCCCGCTCATGGCTGCTCGTCCTTGGCCGAGCGGCGCCTGACGCCGCGGGCTTCGAGGCCGGCAATAAGGCTCGCTTGAATCCTGCCGTCGACCACCACCCAGGCGATCATGGCGGCGATCAGGGCAGCCGCGATCGCATAGGCGCTCCAGATGAAGGGCGCGTGCGCTCCAAAATCAGGCATGACGCGCCTCCCCGGCAATGGCGCGGCTCGCGCGATCGACCTCCGACATCCTGAGGCTCGCAACGCGGCGCCTGAGGATCTCGTTCTGCATCGCCTTCAGATGGAGCGCGAGAAACAGCAGCGTGAAGCCGGCCGCCATCACGCCGAGTGGCCAGAGATGGGCCGAATGGATGGTCGGGCCGTCCAGCCGGAACACGCTCGCCGGCTGGTGCAGCGTGTGCCACCAGTCGACCGAGAACTTGATGATCGGGATGTTGACCGCTCCGACCAGGGCGAGGACCGCAGCGGTTCGCGCCGCCTTCAGCTGGTCATCGAACGCG
>JANNSW010000086.1:0-4346 GCA_031403055.1 Hyphomicrobiaceae bacterium
GCGCGCGCCTCCGGCACGACCGCGGCGATCCGGGACCTTCGCCGGCAGGGCGGCGCCTGTGGCAGGGATCCCGGATCAAAGCCTTCGGCTTGGTCCGGGATGACGGGTGGATGGGTGCGCGCGAGACGTTGCCTCGAGCCCGCGTTCCGGCACCGCCGGTCGGGGAGCTATTCCGGCACGCGAGAGCCATGGTTGGCGATCAGCAGCCATTTCTCGCCATGGCGTTCGAACACCTGCGAGCTGAAGACCTTGAACTGCATGGCCTTCCCGTCTTTCGTCTTGCCAGCCACTTCCACATAGGTCAGCGCCGTCGCCATGTCGCCGTTCACGTGCACATAGGGGCCCTCGACCTGGGTCGCCTTGAACTCGGCCCAGAAGCTCATTACGCCCTTGTCGAAAGCTTCGCGCGTCGCGTCCCAGCCGTGCGAGATCGCCTTGCTGCGCGGATTGACGACGGTGACGTAGGCTTGCGGCGCCCAGACCGCCGCCATCCTGGCGATGTCGAGCGCGCTGACCGCATCATAGAATGCGCTGACCTGAGCCTTCACCGCCGCCTCGTCGGCGGCCATGTCGGCCCGGGCGGGGGCAAGCGCCGACATGCTGGCGATGATGACCATGACAATGGCGGCGCGCGAGAGGAGCGATGGGAGGCAGCGAGCAAGCATCGAGCTCTCCTGGCAATGTCGAGCCATGCGCACAACAGGTCGACGAAATTGGCCTAGTTGATCTGGCCCGCCATGCCGACGTGTGTCAAGGGTGAGAGGCCACGGGTGAAGGTGTCAGCGAAATGAGGATCGCCGTCCTTGCCGCCGTTCAGCGTGTCAGCGGCGTCTCATGTTGCTCGACAGCCGTCATCCGCCGAACGGTTGATCCCCCCAACCTCGGCCGAATTCGCAGAGCAGCGTGAACACTCCTGGCCGCCCGAGCTGCTCCATCTTGTGCGGTGCATTCAAACCTGTATGTTCGCGCTCGGCCCGGCCGGCATCGATCCGAGCCGGCTGCCGTTGTTGCAGAATTGAACCCCTTCTCATCATCTGGTGACCCATACCCATGCCAGCGCCGCTCGTCATAGCGCTCGACGCCATGGGGGGAGACCGTGGACCCGAGGTGGTCGTGCCGGGCGCCGCCTTGTCGCTCGTCAGACATCCCGAGCTGCGCTTCCGCCTCTATGGCGAGCGCAAGGCGATCGAGGCCGCACTCGCCGAGCATCCCGCGCTCGCCGAGAAGAGCGAGATCATCCACACCGACATCGCCGTCGCCATGAACGACAAGCCGAGCCAGGCGCTGATGCGGGGCCGCGGCAAGTCGAGCATGTGGCTCGCGATCGATGCGGTGCACAAGGGCGAGGCGGGAGTGATCGTCTCGGGCGGCAACACCGGCGCGCTGATGGCGATGTCGAAGATCTGCCTGAAAATGCTACCCGGCATCGAGCGTCCCGCGATTGCCGCGATCTGGCCGACGGTCGAGGCGGAATGCCTGGTGCTCGACGTCGGCGCCAATGTCGGCGCATCCGCGCGCCAGCTCGCCGACAACGCTTTCATGGGCGCGGCGACGGCGCGTGCGTTGTTCGAGCTGGAGCGACCGAGCGTGGGGCTCCTCAACATCGGCGTCGAGGAGGTCAAAGGACTCGATGCGATCCGCGAGGCCCATACCTGGCTGCGCGCGCGTCAATTGCCGTTCGACTATCGCGGCTTCGTCGAAGGCGACCAGATCGGCCACGGCGCGGCCGACGTGGTCGTGACGGACGGCTTCACCGGCAATGTGGCGCTGAAGACGGCGGAGGGCACCGCGCGCCAGATCGCGCAGTATCTGAAGGCCGCGATGGCGCGCTCGATGCTGGCGCAGGCCGGCGCCGTGCTGGCGCAAGGGGCGTTCAAGATCCTCAAAGAGAAGATCGACCCGCGGCGCGCCAATGGCGGCGTGTTTCTCGGCCTCAACGGCCTCGTCATCAAGAGCCATGGCGGCACCGACGCAACCGGCTATGCCAGCGCCATCGATCTGGGCTACGACATGGCCAGAGCCGGGCTGTTGCAGCGCATCGCCAAGGATCTGGAAGGGTTCGACCGCGACACGATCGGCCTGGCCGCAAACGAGCCGGCAGCGAAAGAGAAGGGCTGAGCATCGTGGCGGTCATTCGATCGGTCATTCGGGGATGCGGGGCCTATCTGCCCGCCAAGATCGTGACGAACGCCGAGCTCGCCAAGCGGATCGACACGAGCGATGATTGGATCCGCGAGCGCACCGGCATCCGCATGCGCCATATCGCGGCCGAGGGTGAGCTCACATCCGATCTCGGGACCCACGCTGCTCAGCAGGCGCTGGTGCGCTCGGGCATCGACCCTTCCGAGATCGACCTGATCGTGTGCGCGACCTCGACGCCCGACCAGACTTTTCCCGCGACCGCGGTTGCGATTCAGGCCAAGCTCGGCGTGAAGCCAGGGGGACCCGCTTTCGACATCCAGGCGGTGTGCTCGGGCTTCGTCTATGCGCTCGCCGTCGCCGATGGGCTGTTGAAGGGGGGACCCTACAAGCGCGCTCTCGTCATCGGCGCGGAGACGTTCTCGCGCATCCTCGACTGGGAGGATCGCGGCACTTGCGTGCTGTTCGGCGACGGCGCGGGCGCGCTCGTGCTCGAGACCCAGCCCCAGCACGGCACCGTTGCCGACCGCGGCATCCTGGTCTCGCGGCTGCACGCGGACGGGCGCCATGCGGGCGACCTCTACGTCGATGGTGGCCCATCCTCGACCGGCACCGTCGGCCATCTGCGCATGAACGGACGCGAGGTGTTCCGCCACGCCGTCTCCAATATCTCGAGCGTCATCCAGGAGACACTGGTCGACATCGGCCTGCACGCCGACGAGATCGACTGGTTCGTGCCGCATCAGGCCAATGAGCGCATCCTGGAGGGGACCGCGCGCAAGATCGGCATTCCGCACGAGAAGGTGGTGATCACCGTCGACCGCCACGCCAACACCTCGGCCGCCTCGATCCCGCTCGCATTGAACGCGGCGTTGGAGGATGGCCGCATCCAGGAAGGCCAGCTCGTGCTGATGGAGGCGATGGGCGGCGGCTTCACCTGGGGAGCGGTGCTGGCACGGTGGTAGCGCGGAGCACTCGGGGTCCGACCCCTTTGCCGGCGACAGCAATGGAGCCCTGAGCGTCCCGACCAAGAAGTCTGACCCCGGTGACCGGCTTTCCGCACCGCTGAGATGACCATGGCCTCACGCATCGGTCTCGTCGTTGGAGAACCACCGCTTCAGGATGTGAATGGCAAGAGTTGCAAAGGCGACGAACATGGCGACCGCCAGCACCTTGCTGTTCTTTTCGGCGATTGCGGTGGCTAGCGACTTGTTGAAAGCGAGCGCCAAACCGTACATCGGTATGATGCAGACGGTAATGCCTTCGCTCAGCATGTAGCCGAGGGCGGGGACGCTGACGTAGGGGCGGCGGCGTCTGGCGAGCCGGACAATGATCTCGATAGTGACGAACGCAAACCCGACCACGAAGGGCAGTGTTTCGAACCACTGGGTCCCGTCCGCTGTCAGAAATTCCTTGATCGCGCCCCACATACCGGGGAGCATACACGACCTCTGCCCTCAGGGCGATAGCCAGCGTACAGTCGATTGCCACAGCTCAGGCCAGATTCGCTCCGCCGCCAACACGATGAATGCAATCGATGCGATCGAGACAATTCCCCGCAGGCCGGAGATCAGCAGGCCGATGGGGTGCTGGGTCGCGAGTGGCTTGGTGCTCATGAATGTAGCATAGCATGGGCGCGCCGCGGATTGAAGTGCGGCCTGCGTCCGTGGGGGTTAGACCCCGGTGACCGGCCCTGCTCAGGCGAGCTGCGGCACCCGATCATACAGCCTGAAAAAATTCTCCGTCGTCGCTGCCGCTATCTCCTCGGGCGTCAAGCCCCTTACCTCGGCAAGCTTCGCCGCCGTGTGCACCACATGCGCGGGCTCGTTGCGCTTGCCACGGAACGGCACCGGCGCGAGGTAGGGGGCGTCGGTCTCGACCAGCAGGCGGTCGAGCGGCAGCTCGGCGGCAATCGCTCGCAACGCTTCCGACTTGTTGAAGGTGATGACGCCCGAGAACGACACGAAGAGCCCGAGCGCGACGGCGCGCCGCGCCAGCTCGGCGCCGCCAGTGAAGCAGTGCAGCACCGCCTTGAAAGGTCCGCGCGCCATCTCGTCCGCGAGGATCGCGGCGGTATCCGCGTCGGCCTCGCGGCTGTGGATGACGAGCGGCAGATCCGTCAGCCGCGCAGCCTCGATGTGGCGGCGCAAGCCCGCCGCCTGGTCCTCGCGCGGCGCCTTGTCGTAGTGATAATCGAGGCCCGCTTC
>JANNSW010000087.1:0-2898 GCA_031403055.1 Hyphomicrobiaceae bacterium
GTCGGAGACGCGCTTCCAGCACGACCCCTCAGGCAAGGTGACGTACCGCAACAGCTTCGTCACCGATCTACCCGTGAACGCGGGCAATGTCGCCGAGCTGGCCGCCTGCGGAAGGTCGCGCTGGAAGATCGAGAACGAGAGCTTCAATACGCTGAAGACGAAAGGCTACAATCTCGAGCACAATTTCGGTCACGGCAAAGACAATCTCTCAGCCGTCCTGGCCACCATGAACCTGATCGCCTTCGCCATGCACACGGTGGCCGACCTCGTCGACGCCGCGTGGAAAGCGGCACGGGCAGCTGTCGGCACCCGCAAGCGCTTCTTCGAGGAATTGCGCGTCATCACGACCTATCTGGTGTTCCCGAGCTGGTCCCTGCTCGTCGAGACCCTGACCGCCGACAAACCGCCGCCCGCTGTGCTCGGCGGCTGACGCCGCCCGTCAGCCGCCAGCTATCCTCGCTTCAGAACAACTTTCTGCCATCGCCACCGCCGTAGCCGTCACATTGAGAATTGCTGCAAGTCCGACGCCCGCGCCCTCTTCACCGCCGCTGCGGCCGCCTCCAAGGCCGTCGCCTTCCTGCGCGGCGCCAAGGTCGGATCGGAGGCCGGATGAGACCACTCGCCGATCGCCGACCGCCTCCTACGCCACGGCCGGCGATTGAGCGCGGGCTTTCCCTCTAGGCCGCGATACTCTATCCGAGAATGAGGGATATCGGGGTCCGTTGACTGGGGTCGTCCCGACGTCGGTGACGAGACCGGGTTCGGCTCTGAATGACCCGAGACATCCCTTGAAGTGTTGTTCTCCTGCAACATCGATGTCGCCGCGCAAACATTTCTCCAGCTCCACCATCGATCTCAGACGTCCGCGACTGCCGCTGGCAGCCTCCTTCGACCGGGCTAACATTAGCTATACCGCTGCCGTTCTTTGGGGGCATTGATGGCCGAGCTGGCTCCAATCAAATACCGCGCCTTCCTCTCCTATGCCCATGCTGATCTCAGCTGGGGAAAATGGCTGCACGGTTGGCTTGAGAACTACCGGCTTGACCGGGACCTGCATGGCAAGGACACGGCAGGAGGTCCGGTGCCGAAATCGCTCAGGCCCATCTTCCGCGACCGTGAGGATTTTTCCGGCGGCCACACACTGACCGAGGCAACCATCGCCGCGCTCGATGCTTCGGCCGCCTTGATCGTGTTGTGCTCGACGGTCTCGGCGACGCGGCCCGCCGTCAACGAGGAGGTGCGGCTCTTCCGCTCCCGCCACCCGGATCGTCCGGTGATCCCGGTCATCATCGAGGCGACCTACCCCGACAACTTCCCGCCAACGCTGCGCTTCGCGCTCGGCTCCGACGGCGTGGTGACCGACCAGCCTCTGACGATCCTTGGCCCCGACCTGCGCGAAGAGGGCAACGGTCGTGAGCTGGGGCTCGCCAAGATCGTGGCCGGGCTCACGGGGTTGGCGACCGACGACATCGTGCGCCGGGCCGAGCGGGCACGGCGGCAGGCCTTGCGCAACTGGGTGGCGGGCTTGTCGGTCGTGGCACTCGCGCTTGCAGGCCTCGCCGTATGGGCCGAGGTCAACCGGCGCGAGGCGGTCAAGCAGCAGGCCCTCGCCGAGGAGCAAACGCAGATCGCTGAGACGCGGCGCAAGGAAGCCGACGAGCAGCGCAAGCTCGCCGAGCAGCGCCGACAGGAGGCCGAGCGCAACTTCGCCGTCGCCAAGCAGGGCGCCGATGCCCTCGTCTTCGACATCGCGCAAGCGCTGCGCGACCAGCAGGGCATGCGCACCGAGACGGTGCGCAAGTTCCTCGGCACCGCCGAGCAGGTGTTCGACAAGCTGGTGGCAAGCGCTGGCGACAACAGTGAGCTGCTGCGCAGCCAGGAGGCCATGTTAAGCGAATTCGCCACGACGTATGCCGCCCAGGGCGATACAACCAAGCAGGAGGAGGCGGCACGTAAGTCCCTCGCCATCGCCGAGCGCCTCGCCACGTCCGACCCCGGCAATGCCGAGTCGCAGCGCGATCTCTCGGTCTCCTACGAGCGGATCGGCAGCGAGCTCGTCTCCCAGGGCAACCTCACCGAGGCCCTGAAGAGCTATCAGGACAGCCTCGCCATCGCCGAGCGCCTCGCCACGTCCGACCCCGGCAATGCCGAGTGGCAGCGCGATCTCTCGGTCTCCTACGAGAGGATCGGCAGCGTGCTGGTCTCGCAGGGCAACCTGCCCGAGGCCCTGAAGAGCTACCAGGCTAGCCTCGTCATCGCCGAGCGCCTGGCCCAGTCCGACCCCGGCAAAACCGAGTGGCAACGCGATCTCATCGTCAGCTATGCCAAGCTCGCCGGCGTGTTTGCCGGGAAAGGCTGGTGGCGCAAGGCGCATGAGATTGTGCTCAAGCTGCGAAGCGAGGGGCGGCTCGCCCCCGCCGATGCCTGGATGGTCGAGGATACCGCGACGAATGCCGCGGCAGACGGCGGTTGAGGGGCGACCTGCTCGCCAGCCGAAGGGCGAGCAAATGGATGACGAACTCGCGTAGATCGACGGTCAGCTGGCGGAGCTGGGGCCGTGAGACATGGTCGCTCAATGCGACTATCAATTTACACGGACAGTGTATTCCGCAAAGTGCTGTTTCGGCCCCACCTCACGCCGACAGTATTCAATGAATATGCAAAGAATGACAGGTCTTGGCCGTGCGCCCCGAAGGCGCGAACCATCAGTGAGGGAGGATCTCACCCAGGGAATTGTCGATTGGTCTGGAAGCTAATCCTAGCTTTTCACTTTGCGATCGCGTAACTGCCTGATCCGACTCACCTTCTTTCATTTGCAGGCAGTCGGCTACTGGACACGCGGGATTGTGACGCCGAGGAGCGCGAAGGCCTTCTCCTGTAGCGGTGTCGGGCGGGTGA
>JANNSW010000088.1:0-12048 GCA_031403055.1 Hyphomicrobiaceae bacterium
CCGCCCGCTTCACCAGATTGCGGTTGATCATGCACTCGGCAATCTGGATGGCGTTGAGCGCGGCGCCCTTGCGCAGATTGTCGGAGACGACCCAGATCGACAGCCCTTTCTCGACCGTCGCATCCTCGCGGATGCGGCTCACATAGGTCGCGTACTCGCCGACGCACTCGACGGGCGTCATGTAGCCGCCCGGCTCGCGCTTGTCGTAGACCATGATGCCGGGAGCCGACCTGAGGATCTCTCTGGCCTCCTCGGCCGAGATCGGATGCTCGAACTCGATGTTGATGGCTTCCGCATGACCGACGAATACGGGCACCCGCACGCAGGTCGCGGTCACCTTGATCTTGGGATCGAGGATCTTCTTGGTTTCGGCGACCATCTTCCATTCCTCCTTCGTGTACCCGTCCTCCATGAAGACGTCGATGTGGGGAATGACGTTGAAGGCGATCTGCTTTGGAAACTTCCGCGGCGCCACGTCCGTGCCCGGCACGTATTTCGACTTGGTCTGGTCGAACAGCTCGGTCATGGCGTCCTTGCCGGCCCCCGACACCGACTGGTAGGTCGCGACCACCACCCGCTTGATGTTCGCCTTGTCGTGCAGCGGCTTCAACGCGACCACCATCTGGGCGGTCGAGCAGTTGGGATTGGCGATGATGTTCTTCTTCCGGAACCCCTCGACCGCATCGGGATTGACCTCGGGCACCACCAGCGGCACGTCGCGGTCGTAGCGCCAGCAGGACGAGTTGTCGATCACGACCGAGCCCGACCGGCCGATGCGCGGGCTCCAGTCCTTGGAGATGGCGGAGCCCGCCGACATGAAGGTGAAATCGGTCTTGCCAAAATCGAACGTTTCCAGGTCCTTGCATTTGAGCGTCTTGTCGCCGAACGAGACCTCGGTGCCGAGCGAGCGGCGCGACGCGATGGCGTAAACCTCGGAGACGGGGAACTCCCGCTCGGCGAGGATGTTCAGCATCTCGCGGCCGACATTGCCGGTCGCTCCGACGACCGCGACGCGAAAGCCCTTCTGGCTCATTTGCAAGTCCTCAAATCAGCGGAGCGCTCATGCTCTCCGCGCCGCGTGAGCTAAACGGAAACGCGAGCGGGCGCAAGGCGCGCGCGCAATGCTCTCCCGTTGTCGGCATTGCGACCCATTCCCGGTTCCGGCTAGGGTGAGGCAGCAGAAGCTGGAGGGTAAGGCGATGGCGGCTCAAATCCGCAAGATCGTGACGACGACCGAGACGACGCTGATCGAGGGCGGCAAGGCGGCGGGCCAGCCGTTGAAGCTCTTTGGCGCTGCGGCTGTGCTGCGCAACCCCTGGGCGGGACGCGGGTTCGTCGAGGATCTGGGACCCGAGATCCTGGCGATCGCGCCGGTGCTGGGCGAGCTGCTGGTGGCCGAGATGCTGGCGCTGGCGGGCTCTGGCGCGGCGATCGAGGGCTATGGCAAGGCCGCGATCGTGGGCACCGCGGGTGAGATCGAGCACGCGTCCGCCCTCATCCACACACTGAAATTCGGCAATCTCTATCGCAAGGCGGTGGGCGCGGAGACCTATCTCGCCTTCACCAATCTGCGCGGCGGCCCCGGTACGGCCCTGACGATCCCGCTGATGCACAAGATCGATGCGGGCAAGCGCTCGCACTATCTGACGGTGCATTTCGCGATTCCTGACGCGCCGGCGCCCGACGAGATCGTGGTCGCGCTCGGCGCCTCGATCGGTGGCCGGCCGCATCACCGCATCGGCGACCGCTACCAGGATCTGAAGGAGATGGGGTCCAACACGGCCTGAGGCCGCCCGCGAGCGAATGCCGATACAACCGCCGGCTGTTGCTAAAACCGCACATTCCGGTAAAATTCTCCTCGCGCGCTCAATCCTGCGAGGAGTCGGGTCCGTGTTTGCGCTCAGTGCGTTGTTCGGTCGCGTTATCCGTCACGGCGAGTTGACCGTCGTCGACCACCTGGGCCGCAGCCATCGCTTTGGCTCGCCCGGCGCCAGTCCGGCAGTGACCATGCGCCTGACCGACCCCGCGCTATACCGGAAAATCGGCCTCAATCCCAATCTCGAGATCGGCAATGCCTACGTGGACGGCACGCTCGTCGTCGAGCAGGGGGGCCTTGCACAATTGCTCGAGATCCTGATGGAGGCGAGCAATGTGATCGAGCACAGCCGCCTGGGCTCGATGTTGCGGATCTGGGAGGAGGTGCGGCGCCTCCCCGCGGTCGTCAATCCGGTCGGGCGCGCACAGAAGAACGTCGCCCACCACTACGACCTCTCGGGCAAGCTCTACGACCTCTTCCTCGACAGCGACCGGCAGTATTCCTGCGCCTATTTCGCGGACGCCGGCGACGACATCGAGGCGGCACAGCTGCGCAAGAAGCAGCACCTCGCGGCCAAGCTCGACTTGAAGCCAGGCCAATCCGTGCTCGATATCGGCTGCGGCTGGGGCGGTCTCGCGCTCTTCCTCGCCCGCGAGTTCAAGGTCAAGGTGACGGGCCTGACCCTCTCCCTCGAGCAGTACCGGGTGGCGCAAGAGCGCGCGCGCCAGCAGGGGCTCGCGGACCGCGTCGAGTTCAAGCTGCTCGACTATCGGCTGGAAACCCGGACCTATGACCGGATCGTCTCGGTCGGCATGTTCGAGCATGTCGGGCGCCCGCACTTCCAGCAGTTTTTTGCCAAAGTGAAGGCGCTGCTCGCCGAGGATGGCGTGGCGGTCATTCACACCATCGGCAAGACCAGCCGGCCATCCCCGATCAATGTCTGGATCCGGCGCAACATCTTCCCCGGCGCCTATCTGCCGGCGCTGTCCCAGCTCACGCCGAAATTCGAAAAACTCGATCTCTGGCTGACGGACTTCGAGAACCTGAGATTGCACTATGCCCAGACGCTGAAAGCCTGGAACCAGCGCTTCCAGGCGAACCGTGCAAAGGCGGCCGAGCTCTACGACGAGCGGTTCTGCCGGATGTGGGAGTTCTATCTGCTCGCCTGTGAGGCCGGTTTTCGCACCGGCGGCCTCACCGTCTTCCAGCTGCAACTGACCAAGTGCATCGACACTCTGCCGATCACGCGCGACTACATGTTCGAAGCCGAGCAGAGGATGCGGATGCGCGAGCACGAGGCCTGGCGGCCGCGGCTTGCCGGCGAATAGTAAGGACGCTCCGAACAATAACCACACCGTGTTGTCGTCAAGTCGAGCACGGGATCTGTAGGGTGCAATAGGCCATCTTCAGGCCGTATAGCACCACCCCGGATCGCAACGCCAGCCGAAGGTGCAATACGGCGAAGGTGCCTATCGCACCCTACGCCAAGGCACAACCGCTCGCGAAAAAGATTCAGTTATTGTTCTGGCTGTCCTAAGCGCCTGCTCTATGGGCGCGTCGCGATCGACATGTTCGCGGGCCCGACCGAGAGCCTCGTCATCGCGGACGCGACAGCCGACCCCGCGATCGTCGCCGCCGACCTGATCGGCCAGGCCGAGCACGGCTGGAGCTCACCCGTCTGGTTGATCGCGCTCGACCACCGGCTCGCCGAGCTGGTGATCGAGATCGTGCCGGGCGTCATCGCGGCCCTGCCCGAGCCCAATCGCCAGAGCGCTACAGATGCCTGGCGCGACTTCGCCGAGGTCGTGGTCGCAAGCACCCGCGAGGAAGCGGCCGAGCTCGCTGACCGCTACGCCAGTGAGCATACGCATGTGCAGTGCGCGAACCTCGGCTGGTGGCACGCGCGGCTGAGCAACTGCGGCTCGCTGTTCCTGGGCGAAGCGACGACCGTCGCCTTCGGCGACAAGGTCTCGGGCCCCAATCACATCCTGCCGACCAAGGGGGCCGCGCGCTACACGGGCGGGCTATCCGTGGGCAAGTTCCTGAAGACCGTCACCTTCCAGCGCATGACCCGCGACGCCACCCGCACCCTCGCCCCTGCCGCCGCCCGCATCTCGCGTCTCGAAGCCATGGAAGGCCACGCGCGAACGAGCGACGTGCGCCTCGCCAAGTGGTTCGCCGGCGAAGAGTTCGACCTGGCAGCCAGCGACTGACGCCGGACGAGGTTTACACGGCCCGCTAGTGTTCTGACTCATTCATTTGGGTACCCCAAATCAATGGCCAGCCCACTAGCAAACTCTTTGTTTGTGTTCCGTCTTTCCATACATTGATCCAGCTTCGCCGGAATCGAATGAATGGGCCGGAACACTAGGTACCACTGAGGCTGGCGGCATCGACGACATCAGAACCAAGCTTATCCGGGCCGCCGGGCTGTTCGGCGGTTGGGCGGCCTCTTCGACCGGGTGCGGCTGGAAGCGGCGCGGCGCATCGCCGGCCGCCGTGTCGGGCGAGCGGCCAAGGATCCTTGCTTTCGATGATTGTAGCTCAATCCAAGCACGACTAGAATGTGGTCATGATCGCAACAGCCAAACCCCGCCCCCTCCGCCTTGGCGTCAACATCGACCATGTGGCGACGATCCGTAACGCTCGCGGCGGCAGCCTGCCGGATCCGGTCCGCGCCGCGCTGCTGGCCGTCGAAGCTGGCGCCGACGGCATCACAGCCCACCTGCGCGAGGACCGCCGCCATATCCGTGACGCCGACATGGCACGGCTGAAGGCCGAGCTGTCGAAGCCGATCAACTTCGAGATGGCTGCGACCGAGGAGATGATCGCGATCGCCCTCAGGACCCGGCCGCATGCCGTATGCCTCGTGCCCGAGAAGCGGGAGGAACGCACCACGGAAGGCGGGCTCGACGTTGCGGGCCTGCACAATTCGCTCAAACCCGTGGTGCAGCGTCTCGCCGATGCCGGCATCCGCGTGTCGATGTTCATTGCCGCTGATCCGCGCCAGATCGAGGCGTCGCAGCGGATCGGCGCCCCAGTCGTCGAGCTGCACGCGGGCGCCTGGTGCGATGCGATCGCCGAGGGGCATGCGGACGTCGCCGCGGCCGAACTGGCTCGTCTGATCGAGGGTGCCCGGACCGCCGCCGCCGCCGCCGGCCTCGAGCCGCACGCTGGCCACGGCCTCGATTTTCTGAGCGCTGAGCGTATCGCCGCGGTGCCCGAGCTCGCCGAGCTCAACATCGGTCATTTCCTGATCGGGGAAGCGGTTTTCATCGGCCTCGCGGAAGCCATCACGCGGATGCGCGCCGCCATCGATCGCGGCCGGGCACGGGCCCCGCTCACAGCATGATCCTGGGCATCGGCAACGACCTGATCGACATTCGCCGCATCGAGAAGGCGATCGAGCGCCACGGCGAGCGCTTTCTCGACCGTATTTTCACCGAGATCGAGCGGCAGAGGTCTGATCGCCGGGTCCAGCGGACCGCTTCCTATGCCAAACGCTTCGCAGCTAAGGAAGCGTGCGCCAAGGCGCTCGGCACTGGCCTCAGCAGGGGCGTATACTGGCGCGATATGGGCGTCGTCAATCTGCCCTCGGGCCGGCCGACCCTGCAACTGACGGGGGGCGCGGCACGCCAGCTCGCCACCTTGACGCCCGAAGGGTATGAAGCACGCATCGACTTGACCATCACCGACGATTTCCCGCTTGCCCAGGCGATCGTGATCATCTCCGCGGTTCGCCTGAACGATGGCGAGCGATAGGGCAAGCGACCCGCCAGCCGGCGGCCACGAGCGTCCCGTCGCATTGCCAATCACGCATTGCGGGGTCTATAGGGCCTCATCCACGCGGGCCAAACTGGTCGCTTCCAGCAATTGTGGGAGCCATAGGAGCCACCCCATGTCTGCCGAGATCGATACTGACAAGCCGCGCCGGAGCGAGCTCTGGGATATCGTGAAGGTCGTCATTCACGCTCTCATCCTGGCGGCGGTGGTGCGGGTGTTCCTGTTCCAGCCCTTCAACATTCCCTCGGGCTCGATGATGGGCACGCTGCTGGTGGGCGACTATCTGTTCGTCTCCAAGTACAGCTACGGCTACAGCCGCTTCTCATTCCCATTCGGCGTGGTCGACTTCTCCGGCCGCGCCTGGGCGGGCGAGCCCGAGCGCGGCGACGTCGCCGTATTCCGCCTGCCGCGCGAGACCTCGACCGACTACATCAAGCGGGTGATCGGGCTGCCGGGCGATGAGATCCAGATGCAGGACGGCGTCCTCTACATCAACGGCAAAGCCGTCCCCAAGCACAAGGTCGAAGACTATGTCGGCACCGACGGCTACGGCCACGAGGCCCGCATCCCCCGCTTCGAGGAGACGCTGCCCAACGGCGTCAAGTACCTCGTGCTCGATGCGCGCCCGGACGGCGAGCTCGACACCACCGGCATCCACAAAGTGCCCCCCGGCCATTATTTCATGATGGGCGACAATCGCGACAACTCCCAGGACAGCCGGGTCACCCACGCGGTCGGGCCGGTGCCGGTCGAGAATTTCGTCGGTCGCGCCGAGATCATCTTCTTCTCGATCGATGAGCGATCGAGCTGGTGGCGCTTCTGGGAATGGCCCTACTACATCCGCTGGTCGCGCCTCTTCGACTTGACGCGCTGAGGGGCAGGTGGCCAGACCGCACGCCCACAAGGAGCTGGAAAGGGCGCTGGGCTATCGCTTCAAGGATCTGGAGCTGCTGCGGCGCGCGCTGACCCATTCGAGCGCCCGCAAGAGCGAGCGGCCGGACGCCGACAACGAGCGGCTCGAGTTTCTCGGCGACCGGGTGCTCGGCCTCGTGGTCGCCGAGCTGATGCTGGAGGCGTTTCCCGAGGCCAGCGAAGGCGAGCTCGCGCGCCGCTTCAACCGGCTGGTGCAGCGCGAGACGTGTGCCGAGATCGCGCGCGAGCTGAGCCTCCATGATCATGTGATCCTGGCCGACTCCGAGGCGGCGGCCGGCGGGCGGCAAAAGGATGGTATTCTGGCGGACGCCTGCGAAGCCGTGATCGGCGCCGTGTTCCTCGATGGCGGCTTTGCCAAGGCACGAAAACTGATCGCCGCCCGCTGGACCGGGCGGGCCGGGGAGGTCGGTCCGGTGATACCAGATGCAAAGACAGCGCTGCAGGAATGGGCGCAAGGTCGCGGCCTGCACATTCCGCGCTATTGCGAGATCGATCGTAGCGGCCCGGCCCATGCGCCCCACTTCCAGACCGAGGTGCGCATCGACGGCCTGCCGCCGGCGAGTGGATCGGGTCCGAGCAAACGTGCCGCCGAGCAGGCCGCCGCCCTGGCACTGCTGACGCGTGAGGGCATCTGGGAGCATCGCAATGCCTGATACCAAGATCGACGAGCCCGCGGCCGAGCCCGCGCCAGCAGCGCACTCTGGCCCGACCCGCGCCGGGTTCGTCGCGCTGATCGGAGCGCCCAACGCCGGCAAATCGACCCTCGTCAACGTCCTCGTCGGTGCCAAGGTCTCGATTGTCAGCCACAAGGCCCAGACCACGCGTTCGCGCATCCGCGGCATCCTGATGGTCGGCGCGACGCAGCTGATCCTCGTCGACACCCCCGGCATTTTCACACCCAAGCGCCGGCTCGACCGGGCGATGGTCAGCGCGGCCTGGGGCGGCGCCGGCGAAGCCGACGTGACCGCGCTCATCGTCGATGCGGCGCGCGGCCTCGACGACAATGTGCGGGGGATCCACACCCGGCTCGGCGGTGGCCGCCATGTGCTCGTCCTCAACAAGATCGACCGGGTCAAGAAGGAGCGCCTGCTCGCGCTCGCCGAAGAGTCGAACCGGCTCGGCGGGTTCGAGGCGACCTTCATGGTGTCGGCGCTGGACGGCTCGGGCGTCGAGGACCTCGCCCGCCATCTGGCCGGTGCGATGCCGGAAGGACCGCTGCTCTACCCCGAGGACCAGGTGGCGGATGCGCCCATGCGCATCATGGCGGCCGAGATCACGCGCGAGCGGATCTACCATTGGCTGCACGAGGAGCTGCCCTATGCTTCGACTGTCGAGACCACCTCGTGGAGCGAGCGCAAGGACGGCAGCGTGCGCATCGAGCAGACCATCTTCATCGAGCGCGAGAGCCAGCGCCGCATCGTGCTCGGCCACAAGGGCGAGGCGATCAAGCGGATCTCGATGGAGGCCCGCATCGAGATCGCCCGGATGCTCGATCAGACCGTGCACCTGTTCCTGTTCGTCAAGGTGCGCGAGAACTGGGGCGACGACCCCGAGCGCTACAGCGAGATGGGGCTGGAATTCCCCAAGGATTGAGCGGGCGGCTCAATCGCTCACCACGCCGGCGAAAATGGCGCGGTTCCAGCGCTTGATGATGATGTTGTGGCGCAGGCCCGCCTTGGTCGCGGGATCGGCGTCGAACAGGGCCATCGCCTCGTCACGCCGCTCGACATCGAGCACCAGCAGGCTGCCGATCGGGGTCAGGCCGTCGTCGCTCCTGAGGCTGCCCGCGCACAGGATCCTGTCCTTGATCGACTGCTCGTAGGCCCAATGGGCATCCATCAGCGCCTGGTCGCGCCTGAGGGCGGCACCATCCGGCCCGTCCTCGCTGACGATCATCCAGGGCATCCCGCACTCCCTACTTTGGCGCCCCGATCACTCCGCCGAGCGCCTTCCGGATCGCCTCGTTGCCAGCGAGCACGGCGCCCGACTCGAAGATCCGGTCAGCCCCCTCGCAATCGGTGACGAAGCCGCCCGCCTCGCGAACGAGGACGATGCCGGCTGCGAGATCCCAAGGTGAGAGACCTCGCTCCCAGAAGCCATCGAGCCGGCCCGCCGCCACATAGGCGAGATCGAGCGCGGCAGCACCATAGCGCCGGACGCCCGACACTTCCGGCATCAGCCGCTCGCACTCGCTGAGGAACAGCTTGTGACCGCTGTCGCCGCGGTTGGGGATGCCGGTGCCGATCACGCAGTCGGCCAGGGTCTTCCTCGCCGCAACCCGCAGCCGGCGATCGTTCAGGAAGGCGCCCTTGCCCTTCTCGGCCGTGTAGAGCTCATTCGTCACCGGGTTGTAGATGAGGCCCGCGACCAAGGCGCCTTCCCGCTCGAGCCCGATCGAGATGGCGAAATGGGGAATGCCGTGCAGGAAGTTGGTGGTGCCGTCGAGCGGATCGACGATCCAGCGGTGGGTCTGATCCTTGCCCGCGACCGCGCCGCGCTCCTCCATCAGGAAGCCATAGCCGTCACGTGCCCGCGCCAGCTCCTTGTAGAGGATGTCTTCGGCTTTGTGGTCGGCGGCCGAGACGAAATTGCCGGGCCCCTTGATCGACACCTGCAATTGCTCGACCTCGCCGAAATCGCGGGCGAGGCTGCGCCCGGCCTTGCGGGCGGCGGCGACCATGACGTTCATCAGGGCGGAAGCGGGCATCGAGCTCTCCGGCTTGTCGGGGCCGCAGTTGAGCGCGGGAACGGGCGCCGATGTCAAGGCGTTCGGGGCTGGCGCGCATGACTGTAGGGGTCTGAAAAGGCTCTCGCCCTCCCCACCCTCCGAACCGTACGGGCGGCGTCACCCGCTTGCCAGCGCCTCAGGCTGCGAGTTTTTGCCGGGAGGGCGACAACGGGGCAAACAGCGCCGAGATGTCGGCCTCCGTCAGGTCGAGCGCCTTGCCGGTCCCGCCCGAGAACAACGCGTCGGCGAGAGCGGCCTTGCGCGCTTTCATCTGCTCGATCGCCTGCTCGATCCCCTCCTCGGTGATCAGCTTGTAGACGAAGACCGGCTTGCTCTGGCCGATCCGGTGGGCGCGATCGGTCGCCTGGTGCTCGACGGCGGGGTTCCACCAGGGGTCGTAGTGGATGACGGTGTCGGCGGCCGTCAGATTGAGACCCGTGCCGCCCGCTTTCAGGCTCAACAGGAACAGCGGCACCTCGCCCGCCTGGAACGCCTTCACCGGCGCCTCGCGATCGGTGGTTTGACCCGTCAGCTTCACCCAGGTGATCAAGGTTTTGCCCAACTCCGCCTCGATCAGCTCCAGCATGCTGGTGAACTGGGAGAACAGCAGCACGCGCCGGCCTTCCCCGATCAGCTCCGGCAGCATCTCCATCAGGCGCTCGAGCTTGGCGGAGCTGCTCACGCGCCGCGCCGCCGGCAACGACAGCAGGCGAGGATCGCAGCACACCTGGCGCAGCTTCAAGAGCGCATCCAGGAACACGATGTGGCTCTTGGCGAGGCCCTTGCTGTCGATCGCCTCACGCACCTTGCGATGCATCAGCGCCCGCACGGTCTCATACAGGTCGCGCTGCGCGCCCTCGAGCACCACGTGCTCGATGATCTCGGTCTTTTTCGGCAGCTCGGTCGCGACCTGCTCCTTGGTCCGGCGCAGCATGAAAGGCTTCAGGCGTCGCGTCAGGAAGGTCTGCGCCTCCCGCGATCCGTGCTTCTCGATCGGCGTGCGGAAGGTACGCCGGAAGGTGCTTTCATCCCCGAGCAGACCGGGCGCGAGGAACTGGAAGAGGCTCCACACCTCGCCCAGATTGTTCTCGAGCGGCGTGCCGGTCAGCGCGAGCCGGTGACGGGCGTTGATGCGATGGGCAAAGCCGGTGATCGCGGCCTTGGGGTTCTTGATCGCCTGGGCCTCGTCGAGAATGGCCACGTGGAATTCATGATCCAGCAGAACGCCGGCATCGCGGGCCAGCAGCGGGTAGGTCGTCAGCACGACATCATGGCTGCCGATCTGATCGAAGTGCTGGGCGCGCGCGGGTCCGTGCAGCGCGAGCACGGTGAGGTCTGGCGCGAAGCGGGCGATCTCCGCCTTCCAGTTCGGCAGCACGCTCGTCGGCGCGAGGATGAGCGCAGGACGGTCGAGCCGGCCCGCCGCCTTTTCACGGCAGAGGAATGCGAGGGCCTGCACGGTCTTGCCGAGGCCCATATCGTCGGCCAGCACGCCGCCGAAGCCCGCGTCGCGCAGGAAATCGAGCCAGGCAAAGCCCTCGGCCTGATAGGGCCGGAGCTTTGCCTTGAAGGCGGCCGGCGGCTTGAGCTTGGCGAGGCGCTTCCTGGAGCGCAGCCTCGCTCCCAGCTCGACCAGCCGCTCCGCATCCCCCGCCCAGGCGATACCCTCGCCCGCATCCTTGGCGAAGGTGGCGAGCGCGGCGGCCTCGGCGCGGTGAAAGGTGACGCGCCCTCCCTTCAACCGGTCGCTGCGCGGACCGACCAGCTCGATCAGCGACTTCAGGATCGGCGCCACCCGCTCGCCGGGCAGCGGCAGCAATCGGCCATCCTCCAGCGTATGGTAGAGTTTCAGCTTCGAGCACAGATCGAGCCAGGCCGCTTCGCCGGTGCCACGGATGGCGGCAGCGACCAGCTCCGGCGGCAGCTCGCCGATCAGCCGGGCGAGCGTGGGCACCAGGTTGATGCGGGTGCCCTCGAAATCGACGCCGAGCGCGAACGAGAACCAGTCGATGCCGGAGCCTTGCTCCAGACCCGCCCACCAGCTCGCCTCGCCATCGGCGATCCGGTAGGGATAATCGTCGGAGAAGGCGACCTGCCAGCCTTCGGCCTGCAACTCACGAACGGTCGTCGTCGAAAAATTCAGGAACCGCTCGGGATCGTTGAAGGTCGAGATCAGCTCGTAGGCGTTGCGGCTGCGGGATGGAAAGAGGAACAAGCAATCCTCACGTCCCGGCCCGGCATCGAAGGGCGCCTGTGCGAGACCGTCGAGCTCGAAGCGACGCAAGCGTGCGCGCGCGGTCTGCTCGGCACCGATGTCGCGCGGCACTACGATCAGCTGCTCGCCATCCATGTACTGCAGACAACTGCCGGGACTGCCGTGGGCAGCCACCCTGCCGTCGTAGTCGAACACGAGCCTCGCCAGCGGCACCTGGAAGTCGTCCGTCATCCCGGCATCTCTCGCATACCAGGACAGCGAGCCTTTCAGGCGGGCTTGGGCGAGAAAGAGCTCGAGTCTGGGTACCGGCCGCACCGAGCGCGTCTCCACGTTTGCGGGCGCCTCGGGCAGCGGCAGGTCCACGCGGCACTCCGGCGCGGGCGCCCCTTCGTTGGTCACGCCTTTAGCCGGCTTGCGTGCCATGATCTCACGGACGATCGCTGCCTCGGCGGGTGCGATCTCGGGGGCGGCCGCGAGCAGGGCGGCGAGCTGCCCCGATAGTCCGGTCTCGATCGGGCCGACGAGGCCATGCTCGAGATCGACATAGTGGGGAGTGCTGAGCGCGAGCACCAG
>JANNSW010000089.1:0-7024 GCA_031403055.1 Hyphomicrobiaceae bacterium
CGCCGCGGCTGCGGCGATTGCTCGCCGACACCAGCGTGCTCAAAATATTCCATTTCGCCCGCTTCGACCTCGCCGCACTGCAGAACGCGCTCGGCGTGATGCCCGAGCCTGTCTACTGCACCAAGATTGCATCCAAGCTGGTGCGCACCTACACCGACCGGCATGGGCTGAAAGACCTCTGCCGCGAGCTGCTCGACCTCGACATGTCGAAGGAGCAGCAGAGCTCGGACTGGGGCGCGGCCGAACTCTCCGAGCAGCAGCGCGCCTATGCGGCCTCCGACGTGTTGCACCTGCACAAGCTGAAGGCGCGGCTCGATGCGATGCTCGAGCGCGAGGGCCGCATGGAGCTGGCTGAAGCCTGCTTCCGCTTCCTGCCTGCTCGCGTCCGCCTCGACCTGATGGGTTGGGGCGAGGTGGATATCCTCGCCCACTGACGGAGCTCCAGGTTGCGCACCGGCCAATTCTGACCATGATGTCGGGCTAGGCCCAACGCATCCGCCACATCGACAAAGGGACCCGCGTGACGACAGCTGCCTTGCCCACGAGGCCGGCGGGACCGGCGCACAGGCCCGCTTCACGCCTCGAGTCCGAGGACGATCGCGCACGCGCCTTTCGCCGGGCCCGCTTTCACAGCGCCCTCGTGGGCGTGTTGCGCATTGTTTTCCCCGTTTGTGCCTTGCTGTCGGCCGGCCTCTACCTGGTGCCGACCTCGGGCAGCATCGAGGTCAAGGGCGTCAAGGTCAGCTTCGGCGAGCTCGACCTGTCGAGCGACAATCTGAAGATGAAGGACCCGCAGTTCGACGGCTTCACCGACGATCAGGGCCGCTATCACGTGCAGGCAAAGTCGGCGATGCAGGACGCCAACAACCGTGACCTGGTCCAGCTCGAGACGATCGAGGCGAAGCTGACCGAGGTCGACCAGAGCTGGGCCAAGCTCGTGGGCAAATCCGGCACCTACTGGACGAAGGCCAACAAGCTGCGCATGACCGGCGGCATCGCCATCGAGACCAGCCAAGGCATGAAGGCAAAGCTCGAGACCGCGGATTTCTTCGTGAAACAGAAGCGCATCGTCTCGACGAACCCTGTCGAGGTCGAGACGCCCAACGGCACGATCCGCTCGCAGGCGCTCGAGTTGATGACGGGCGAGCGGCGCATCCTGTTCAAGCGCAACGTCGTCGCGCATCTGACGCCGCCCCCCAAGAAAGCGCCTGCAACCGCGCCAGCAACGGCGGCCCGGCCGGCGCCACAGGCCGGTTTCGATGCCGCGACCCTTGCCGACGGGCCGATCGACATCACCTCCGATCAGCTCGAGGTGCTCGACAACGACAAGCTCGCGATCTTTTCGGGCAATGTGCGCGCGGTCCAGAGCGAGGCTACTCTGACGGCGAGCGAGTTGAAAGTCACCTATTCGGGCGAGCCGCAGCAAGGCAGCGTACCGGGCTCCAGCGGAACCGAGATCGCCCGGATCGAAGCGAGCCAGGACGTGGTAATGATCATGACGGATGGGCGTAAGGCATCGGGCGACACCAGCATCTATGATCGCGTCGCCGAGACGATGACACTGGCCGGCAATGTCTCCGTCAGCGACGCCGGCAATGTGATCACCGGCCAACGCCTCGAGATGGATCTCGCCAGGCGCATCACCCGCTTTCCGCCGGGCGCCCGTGTGCACGCCCTTCTCGACCCGGACGGCGCGGCCGAGGGCAACCAGAAGAAGGGCAAGAAGACCAAGAAGGCGGCCACGTCAGGCAAAGAGGCCGGTGGCAAACCCGCCATCGGCGACAGTTTCACCGGGTTCTCGGCCGATGCGGGTGGCGCGACCGACATCACAGCCGATCAGCTCGAGGTGCAGGACGGCAAGGGCCAGGCCACTTTCCGCGGCAATGTCATAGCCTTGCGCGGCGGACACGAGATCCGCGCCGCCGTGCTCGACGTCTCATTCCGCAGCCCGGACCAGAAGGCGACCAAGCTCCCTGCCGGCTCCGGCGCCTCGGGCGACATCTCGCGCATCAAGGCGAGCGGGCGCGTGGTGGTGCGCGCGCCCGACGAGCAGGTCTCCACCAGCGACTGGCTGGTCTACGATGCGGCGGCCGACACCATCACGATCGGAGGCAACGTCGTCGTCTCGCAGGGCAAGAACGTCATCAAGGGCGAAAGGCTCGTGGTCGATCTCAAGACCGGCCAGAGCCATTTCGAAACGAGCGAGGTTGCGGAAGCCAGCGGCAAGAAGCGCATTCGCATGCTGATCAACCAGGGCAAGAAGGCGCTCGACGGCATGGCCAACGGCGCGGGAGCTGGCTCTGGATCGGGCGCCACGCCGTGACGCGCCCCCGACTTGCACCTGCCCCGGCCTGGAGAGTAGCCTCGCTTGCAGGAAAGCAGCGAATCGAGGCCTGGACACGTTTCCAGCACTCCACGATGTCGCGCTCAGAGGATCGCCAGCCGCCTTGAACAAGCCATTCACATCACGTCAGCGCACCAATGCCGCCCCGGCTCCGGGCGTGCGCATTCGGCCAGGCCGGGCGCCCGCCATCGAGCAGATGGCTCCCGGTGTCCATGACGAAAGTCCTGCCGGCCCCGGCTGGCTGACCGTGCGCGGCGTCAAGAAGGCCTACAAGAAGCGCGTCGTCGTGCGCGGCGTCAGCCTTGCCGTGCAGCGCGGCGAGGCTGTGGGTCTGCTCGGCCCCAATGGCGCGGGCAAGACCACCGTGTTCTACATGATCACCGGGCTCACACCCTCCGACGACGGGCAGATCCTGATCGATGGCCATGACGTGACGCAACTGCCGATGTACCGCCGCGCGCGTCTGGGCATCGGCTATCTGCCCCAGGAGGCCTCGATCTTTCGCGGCCTCAGCGTCGAGGACAACATCAATGCGGTGCTCGAGCTGGTCGAGCCCAATCGCAAGAAGCGGAAGGAGCAGCTCGACAGCCTGTTGGAGGAGTTTCGCATCACGCGGCTGCGGAAATCGCCATCGATCGCGCTCTCGGGCGGCGAGCGGCGGCGCTGCGAGATCGCCCGTGCGCTCGCCAGCCGGCCCTCCTTCGTGCTGCTCGACGAGCCATTCGCGGGCATCGATCCGATCGCGGTCGGCGACATCCAGACCCTGGTGCGTCACTTGACCCAGCGCGGCATCGGCGTGCTCATCACCGACCACAATGTGCGCGAGACGCTGAACCTGATCGACCGCGCCTACATTATCTACGACGGCACTGTCCTTACTCAGGGCACTCCGCAAGAAATCATTTCCAATGAAGAAGTTCGTCGCGTCTATCTGGGCGATATGAAGCTTTAAATTGAACGTAAGGCGGCCAGTGTATCCCGGTTGGATCGTGGTATCGGGGAAACTCTCGCATGGCGCTCTCTGCAAAGCTGGACCTGCGGCAGAGCCAGTCACTGGTGATGACGCCGCAACTGCAGCAGGCGATCAAGCTGCTGCAGCTCTCGAACATGGAGCTGACCGAGTTCGTCGACGCCGAGCTCGAGCGCAACCCGCTGCTGGAGCGGGACGAGGCGAGCGATGGGGCGCCAGAGGACGGCGACCGGCTCGCCCCACTCGAGGCGTCGGGTGCTTCGGGTGCGGACGAATGGATCGACCAGGGCCTCGCCGCCGTCGACCCCGCCGGCGATCTCGATACGGATTATGCCAATGTGGACCCTGACGCGGCCGGCTCGGACCTGGCCGGAATCGCCGATTCCGGCTGGTCGTCGCTCGTTGGCCGCAGCCAGCAGCTCGACGGCGAGGATTCGATCCTCGATCAATATGCCAACAGCGAGGAAAGCCTGCAGGAGCACCTGGTCGGCCAGCTCAATCTCGCGATCCACGATCCAGCCAGGCGCTTCATTGCGCTCAACCTGATCGACATGGTGGACGAGGCGGGCTATCTGCGCGGCGACCTCGGGGCGCTCGCCGACCGGCTCGCAGCGCCGCCTGCCCTGGTCGAGGCAACGCTCACCGAGCTCCAGCAGTTCGATCCCGCGGGCGTGTTCGCGAGAAGCCTGTCGGAGTGCCTAGCCCTGCAGTTGCGCGACAAGAACCGCTACGATCCGCTGATCGCCAGGCTCCTCGACAATCTCGACATGCTCGCCGGCCATAACATCGCCGGGCTGCGACGGCTGCTCGGCATCGACCAGGCCGAGCTCAACGACATGATTGCCGAGATCCGCCGGCTCAACCCCAAACCCGGCCTGCGGTTCGGCTCGGCGCCGATGCAGACGGTGGTGGCCGACGTCCAGGTGCGCGCCCGCAAGGATGGCTCCTGGCTGGTCGAGCTCAATGCCGACACGCTGCCGCGCGTGCTCGTCAACCAGTCCTACTATACGACCGTCAGCCGGTCCTCGCGCACCGGCAACGACAAGGCATTCCTCTCGGAGTGCATGCAGACGGCGAACTGGCTGGTCCGCAGCCTCGACCAGCGCGCGCGCACGATCCTCAAAGTCGCCGACGAGATCGTGCGCCAGCAGGACGCCTTCCTCAGCTATGGCATCCAGCACCTGCGGCCGCTCAACCTCAGGACCATCGCGGACGCGATTGGGATGCACGAGTCGACCGTCAGCCGCGTCACCTCGAACAAGTACATTGCGACGAACCGCGGCATCTTCGAGCTGAAGTTCTTCTTCACCTCGGCCATTGCAGCGTCGGGGTCGGGGGACGCCCATTCCTCCGAGGCCGTGCGCCATCGCATCAAGCAGATGATCGATGCCGAAAGCCCGCAGGACATCCTCTCCGACGACAAGATCGTGCAAAAGCTCGAAACCGACGGCATCGAGATTGCGCGACGGACGGTCGCAAAGTACCGGGAAGCCCTGCACATCGCCTCGTCGGTGCAGCGCCGCCGTGAGAAGCAGATGATGGCGCGAACCCGCGCGGTCGCCTGAGGCTCGTGGTCAGACCGGGCGAGCCGAGCTGTCGATCGAATGCACGGGACCTGGACGCCGGCGTTGCAGCGCGATCGGCCTGACGCCGATGCGGCCTGCCGTCTCGGCGAGCCACACATCGTGTTGCAATTGCAGGGCAAGCCAATAGTGAGCCCCGGTTCCGAGCGCCTCGCCGAGCCGCCGGGCCATGTCGAGAGACACGCGCCGACGGCCCTCGAGCAGATCGCGCAGGCTACGCTCGCTGATGCCGAGATGACGCGCGAGCGCCTTTCCGGCCATGCCGATGCGCGGCAGCACGTCCTTGCGCAGAACCTCGCCCGGATGCTCGGGCGGGCTCTCGATCGTCTCCACGTGCATTCTCATGCTCTTGCCTGCCATTGCTCGACGCTTTGCCGATGGGCTCGCGCGATGGAAATATCGTGCCGCGCCGCCAGCCATTCGACCGGCTCGCCACTCATTAAGTGTCGGATTGGTTAACGGGTGATTAAATTCCGCAACTTCCTGGCGAGATCGCGAGCAACGATGCCCGCAAACCTCGCTCGGAATATGACAGGAGCATGACACAGCGAGCCACGATAGCCAAAGCAGCGGAACGAAGCTGTGGGCCTGCTTAGGACGCCCGCAAAAACAAGTGAATCGGTTGCATTGAGCCCATTTCTCGCCCCGCCGATTTCCCGGCCAAGCGACCAACGGGAGCGCTGAGCCGGGAAGACGGGTGTTTCGAAGCGGTTGTTGCTCGGAGTGTCCTTAAACCGGCTTCTTGATGACGAGGCTCTGGCCGCGATCGCCGAGCTGGCCGCGCGCGCTCGACAGGGTGCCCGAGTTGACACCTGCCCAGCCGATCTCACCCGATAGCCGCCCGTACTCGATCTTGGGGCAGCGGTTCATCACGACTTCGAGGCCCCCGGCTTCAGCAAGCGCTGCCGCCTCATCGTTCCTGACCGAGAGTTGCATCCACACGACTTTCGCTCCAATCGCGATCGCCTCTTTGGTGATCTCGAGCGCGGCCTCGGAGTTGCGGAAGATGTCGACCATGTCGACGGGCTCCGGGATCGCGGCCAGTGAAGCAAACACCGCCTGGCCGAGGATAAGCTGGCCGGCGAGACCTGGATTGACCGGAAACACCCGATAGCCTTTCGCGATCAGGTATTTCAGCACGAAATAGGACGGCCGCACCTCGTTGGCACTCGCACCAACCATGGCGACCGTGCCTACCTTGGCGAGGATCTCGCGAATATAGCTCTCGTCGTAGCTGTCGTGGTTCATGCCAACCTCAATCGGGAAGCTCGACGCGGCCCCGGGCATCGAGGGGGAAGAAGGGGTTCCAGGCGACCTCCCAGAGGTGGCCGTCGGGATCGGCGAAATAGCCCGAATGCCCGCCCCAGAATACGTCCTCCGCCGCCTTCACTAACCGTCCACCGGCGGCGACGGCCTCGGCGATCACGAGCGCGACCTCCTCGCGCGATCTCACATTGTGGGCGAGCGCAACGCCCGAAAACCCGGGCACGCTGTCGGCCATGCTGGCATCCCCGGCGAGCGCAGCACGTCCATAGAGACCGAGCACGACGCCTCCCGCATCGAAGAATGCGACGTTGTCGTTGCCGATCGAGGACGCCTTGAAGCCGAGCGCGACATAGAAGGCTCGAGCGCGGGCGATATCGGCCACACCGAGCGTCACCAGCGTCAGCCGCGGCTCCATCGCCTCAGCATCCCTTCCATTCCGGCGTGCGCTTCTCGAGGAACGCGCCGATCCCTTCTTGCGCGTCGTGCGTCATCATGTTCTGCACCATCACCTCGGCCGCATAGCTGTAGGCGTGCTCGAGCGAGGTCTCGAGCTGGGCATAGAAGGCTTCCTTGCCGATCGCAACGGTGAGCGGGGATTTGGCCGCGATCCTGGCTCCGAGCTCGACCGCGGCGTCGAGCGCCTGCCCGTCGGCGACGGTCCGGTTGAGGAGCCCCCATTCGGCCGCCGCCTCCGCACCCAGCAACTCGCCCAACAGCAGCATCTCCATCGCACGCTTCCGCGACACGTTGCGCGAGAGCGCGACCATCGGCGTCGAGCAGAAGAGCCCGATATTTACGCCGGGCGTCGCATAGCGCGCATCGGTCGAGGAGACGGCGAGATCGCAACTGGCGACGAGCTGG
>JANNSW010000090.1:0-2250 GCA_031403055.1 Hyphomicrobiaceae bacterium
TATTGGTCCAGCCGCGAGGCAGTACGCCCTTTTCGTTCTCGAAGGCATGGCTCGCGAGCACAAGTTGCTTCATATTGTTCCGGCACTTCATCGAGTTCGCCGCCTCGCGAACCTTCTGAATCGCCGGCAGCAGCAGCCCGATCAGGATTGCGATGATGGCGATCACCACCAGCAACTCGATCAGGGTGAACCCGCGTCGAATCGGTCGCTGCGCCATGGAAGAACTCCCCTCGATCGAGATGCAGACGGAGAAAAACGAAGGCGATTGTGGACTCGGAGTCTTCCGAACTCAGACAGAATATCGCCCCACCAGCGCGAACGCAACGCGAAAGTCTCACAAATCTATCAGAAATGAGCGTCCGCCCACACCGGGAGCGAACCCTATCATTTCACTATGGCACGCTCGCGCAAGGCTCCCGACACTGATGACCCGCCGCCGAAGCTCTCGGGCGAATCGTTGCGGGCCGCCCGTTGGCTGTCCGGTTACTTGGTCGCTCACCGAATGCGTCTGTTCATCGCATTCGCGGCGCTCTGCTGCTCTTCGGCGATGGGGCTCTGTTTCCCGTTCGCGACCGGCACGCTCGTCGACTCCGCCCTCGGCACAGTGGCGATCGGCATCGATCAGATCGCCCTCCTAATCATGCTCGTGCTGGCCGTCCAGGCGACCTGCTCGTTTACCGCGTCAATCAACTTCATGACTGCCTCCGAGCGGGCGCTGGCGAGCGTGCGGCAGGATCTCTACGGCCGGATCATCCGGTTGCCCATGGCGTTCTTCTCCGCTCGCCGCGTCGGCGAACTCGCCGGCCGGCTCTCCGGCGACCTCGCCAAGATCGACGACTTCCTCGTCGCGATGCTGCCGCACCTGCTCCGGCAGATCATCCTGCTGATCGGCGGCATCGCTCTGATCGCCGCCACATCGTGGAAGCTGACGCTCATCATGCTCGCGACCATCCCCCCGGCGATTGGCGTCGCCATCCTGTTCGGCCGAAAGATCCGCGACCTCGCCAAGGAAGCGCAGGATCGTCTGGCCGACACCAACGTCGTCGTCGAAGAGACCCTGCAAGGCGTGGCCACCGTCAAGGCGTTCGGCAATGAGCCGTTCGAAGTCCACCGCTACGCGACCGGCCTGGATGCGTTCCTGACCGTCGCCTTGAAGGGGGCCCGCTTCCGGGCGATCTTCATCGCGTTCATCATTTTCGCCCTCTTCGGCGGACTCGTGCTCGTGCTCTGGTCGGGGGCCAAGATGGTCTCGGTCGGCACGATCTCGCCCGGCGAACTGGCGCGGTTCCTCCTCTACACCGCGTTCGTCGCCGGGGCGCTGGGCTCGTTCGCCGAAGTGTTCTCGAGCCTGCAACAGGCACTCGGCGCGACCGAGCGCGTCCGCGAGATTCTTCGCGAGGAGCCGGAATTGTTGACGAGCGCATTGCCCGCCGCCCCGCGGTTTGCAGGCGAGGTACGCTTCGAGGACGTGGCCTTCACCTATCCATCGCGGCCCGAGTCGCCAGTGTTGCAAGGATTGAGCTTCGAAGTGAAGGCCGGTCAAAAGGTGGCCCTTGTCGGTCCATCAGGTGCAGGGAAGACGACCGCCATTTCACTCTTGATGCGGTTCTACGATCCATCCGCCGGCCGCGTTCTCGTCGATGGCCGGGACATTCGCGAGTTGGCGCTGACCGATCTGCGGGCGCAAACCGCCGTCGTGCCGCAGGACGTGATTCTCTTCGGCGGCACCATCGCCGAGAACATCGCGTACGGCAAGCCCGGCGCGAGCCCCGCCGAGATCGAGGCGGCCGCGACGCGGGCCTACGCCCACGAGTTCGTCGTCGGTTTCCCCGACGGCTATGAAACCCGCGTCGGCGAGCGCGGCGTCCAACTCTCGGGCGGCCAGCGCCAGCGCATCGCCATTGCCCGCGCGATTCTCCGCGACCCGGCCATCCTGATCCTCGACGAGGCGACCAGCGCCCTCGACTCCGAGAGCGAACGACTCGTGCAGCAAGCACTCGATGCGCTGATGCAGGGTCGCACCGCCGTGATCATCGCCCATCGCCTGGCGACGATCCGCCGGGCCGACCGCATCTATGTGATGCAGGAGGGCCGGGCCGTCGAAAGTGGGACGCACGCGGAATTGTCGGAACGGCCCGGCGGGTTGTACCAATCGCTGGCGAGATTGCAGTTCGGTGAGATTGAAGCGTAGCGCCTTTTCTTGTTAGCCCGACGCGCAAGCGAGGGATTTGCCACCCTCGCTTGCACGTC
>JANNSW010000091.1:0-4559 GCA_031403055.1 Hyphomicrobiaceae bacterium
AAGATGCTCGCGGGCGAGCCGATCGACATCTTCAACCATGGCAATCATTCGCGTGATTTCACCTACATCGACGACATCGTCGAGGGCGTGGTGCGCACGCTCGACCAGGTCGCAACGCCCGATCCGGCCTGGAGCGGCGACCATCCCGCGCCCGCGACGTCGTCCGCTCCCTACCGGCTCTACAACATCGGCAACAACCAGCCAGTCGAGCTGATGCACTTCATCGCTCTCCTCGAGCAGGCGCTCGGCGTGACGGCGAAGAAGAACTTCCTGCCGCTGCAACCGGGCGACGTGGAGCGTACCTATGCCGATGTCGAGGCGCTCGCCGACGCCGTCGGGTTCCGGCCCTCGACGCCGATCGAGGAGGGTATTCGGCGGTTCACGGACTGGTATCGAAGTTTTTACGGGGCGCCGCTATCGTAGTCCCTTCGATGGGTGGGTCAGGTCAACGCTCGAGCTCAGGGAATGCCCAACATGACTTCGACGATCATTTGGATTTTTGCGGTCGCGATCGCATGCAGCGTGCTCATCGTCACGGCAGCACTCGGCGCGGTCGGGCTGAATGCTCTCGTTGCCGCGCTGATCAGCTTCATGATCGCGATCCTCGCCGTGCGCGAGAACGAGAAGGTAGTCAACAGCGACGCCGACGTGTTCGCGCTCGCGAGCCTCAATGCCCGCTACATGGCCGTCACCTGGGGTTGGGCCGCGGTCGCCGTATCGATGATCTACACCTCGGCCATCACCTGGCCCGAATGGTGGCACTTCGTCGTCGCGTTCTGCGCGGCGACACTCCTGTGCCTCTGCTTCTCGAACCTGCTGACCTCGGCTGGCGCCGACAAGGTGTCGGGCGAGAGGGTGCTGCGGCTCTCGCGCCTGTTGGCGATCGTCCAGCTCGTCGGCTGCGTCGTCGCCATCCTCGGCATGCTGGTCGACGGCAAGGTTCCCTTCATCGACATGCCGAGCCTGCTCGAAGGCAAGACCCGCCTGGGCGAGCCCTATTGGGCCGCGCACAACATCTTCTTCTTTGCAGCCGCCGCGCTCGCCGCCATCAGCGCGGTCTCGCTCATCAGCTACAACCGGGCGTTGTCGCGGGCGCCGCAACCCGAAGGCCGGACGGCGGCAGCGGGCGCCGTGCTGAAGGGCAGTTGAGAGCGCGAGCGCTGACGCAAGATTGGCAGCAGGTCGGGACCTTGCGCGAGATCCGTTGGGCAGCAGTCGTCGCGGCGGCAGGGCTCGTCGCCCTCGTCGTCTGCGCCGCGTCGGGCTCGCGCAACGTGACTTTGCTCGCTGCCGCTGCAACCGGCATGCTGCTCGCCGGCGCTGCCATGCTCGCCAACTGGCGATTGTGCTGGCAGGCTCGCTCGATCGCCGCCGCCAAGCAGGCCGCCGTCCTCAACGCGTCGTTGATGGCGGTCGTCTATGGTTGGGGTGCACTCGCGATCGCGGGCATGTACTATCTGAGCGACCTCTCCTGGTATCACGCCTACCAGTACGCGCTCTATCTGGCCGTGCCGGCAGCGCTATCGGCCTTCTACGCTCGCCGGATCGAGACGATCGACATCACGGGACGCACGCGACCGCTCCGCACCGGCCAGGCGCTGGCTGGCGTGCAATTGCTCGCCATGGCCGCGGTGATCGCCATTCTGGTGGCGACCGGCAAGGCGCCCGGCACGCGGCCCGACTGGGCGGCCAATACCATCTTCCTGAGCGGAGCCGCGGCCCTGATCGTCGTCAGCGCGCTGGCGCTCGCTGCGCAACGCCGGCTGCGCCCATCCGATCAACGCTTATCGGCCTGACTTTTCTTGCTGACGGGAAGCGGAATGCGCGCTGCTGCGATATCGGCGGCGAACTCGGCCTTCGACCGGCCGGCCGCGAGCACATCCCGGCAATCGGCGGGAAGCTGGGCGAGCGTCAGGTCCTTCGATTTCTCCTCGACCGGGGGCAGGATCGAGGGCACCACCGGCTTGCTGACGAGCGCGATCCAGTCGTCGAGCTCCTTGCCGCAGCCATCTCCTTCGGGCGCCGGCTTCTGCGGCTCACAGCCCGCGACGCCCGCCGGACAGCCGAGGCGCACGTGGAAATGGTAGTTGTGGCCATAGAGCGGCCGCAGCTTGCGCAGCCAGCCATGATCCTCGGCCGGCACTGCGTTGCACACGGCCCGCTTGATGGTCGGATGCACGAAGATCCGCTCGACGTTGGGGTTGACCGCAGCGCGCCTGAGCATCCGCACGAAACCCTCGTTCCAGTTGCGCTCGACGATCTCGCGCCCCTTCTCCTCGGCGACGAGCAGCGGCTCGACATTCTCGCGCTCCGTTCGCGTCATCGATCTGGCGGGCGCCGGCTTGAACCAGATGTCGGCATCGAGCCCGATCTGATGGCTCTTGTGGCCGGTCGGCATCGGGCCGCCGCGTGGCTGCGAGATGTCGCCGATCAGCAGGCCGGGCCAGCCCTCCTCGGACTTCATCTCGCCGGCAAATCGGGTGAGGAACTCGATCAGCGCCGGATGACCCCAATTGCGGTTGCGCGACAGGCGCATGGCCTGAAAGCCTGCGCCGTCGAAGGGCAAGGCGACACCGCCGGCGAGGCACCCCTTCGCATAGGAACCGATCGAGCGCGCCTGCATGGGCGCCGCATCGGTCGCGGATCCGAACAGCTGCTTGGCCGAAACCGTCTCGCCCGCCGTGGCTGGCGGGGTCGTTGCGGCCACGCCGGCAAGCAGAGCGGCGGCCAAGATCGATCGCATGAGTTGCATGAGCCAGCGCTCCAGAGTTGCGGCGGGGCCGGGATGAGCCGTCGTTGTGCCGAATTTGCGGCAAGCCGTCATTTCCCCACTCATGACTTGATCCCGCGCTCCAGTTGCCAGCGCTCCTCCTCGACGCGAATGCCAGCGAGCATGAGGTCGAGTAGCAGGCAGGTCCGCTTGAACAGGTCCGATGATCGCCGGTAGTCGGCAGTGGCGAAGAAGTCGATGCGACCGGCCTGGTAGAGATCGATGCATTTCTCGCGGTGCTTGCCGGGCGGGTGCACGGCGATGGCGTGACCCCCACTTTTCCTCATCACCGTCATTGAGGGCACGTCGGTATCGCCATCGCCGAAATAGACCATGTTGGCGAAGGGGATCGGCCGATCGCCCTCGGGCATATGGCTGTTGATGCTCTCGCCCAGGTCCTCGATGCCCTTGTTGATGCGGAACAAGTACTGGGTCTTGCCGGTGTCGGTGATCACGCGCTTGGGATAAGGCAGGTCATAGGCCTCGAAGAAGTACTCCGACGCGAACACGTTGTGGAAGCGAGGATAGATCGGCGTGCCCTCGATGATCTCTTTCAGGCCTGAGGACACGAGGTAGTGGCGCAATTCGACGGCTGTCTCGGCCCGGATCGAGACGTAATCCGCGATCGCATCGAACCACTCCATCACGCCGGGAAACAACTCGACCTGACGCCCGAGCGCCACCAGCTCCTCGCGGTCGATGCGCACGCCCTTGGCTTTCGCCTTCTTGTACATCAGGTGCATGTAGGTGATGAGGCCATCGGCCTGCTCTGCGCGGGCCACGCGCCCGACCTCGGCCCAGAAGGCGGCCGGGTCCTCGCCGATCTTGGGCAGGAACGTGTATTCCTGCATCGGCTTGGGGCAGAGCGTCCCATCGAAATCGTAGACGAGCGCGATGATCCGCTTGTCGAACTGCGCGCGTGCGCCCTTGCGCTTGCCCGTCACCTTCCCCGCCTTCATCGCATGCTCCCGTGGCTGCTTGCCGCGATCATGGCCTGATTCGCGGCTGAAAGTTGAGCCAGACTACCGGCCTCGACTGCTTCCGTGATATCAATGCTCCCATGAACGAGATGCCCCGCATTCCCTTCGTGCCCGCCCGGCCCGGCACCACCCAGGCCGGCGACGGTCTGCCGCGCCGGCGCTGGTCGGCCGACGAGCTCCAGCGGATGTTGCAGGCCGGGATCATCGAGCACGGCGAGCGGTTCGAGCTGATCGGGGGAGATCTCGTCGCCATGGCGGCAAAGGGGCGTCATCACGAGGTGCTGAAGGTCGCGCTCAATGCGCATTGGATGAAGATTCGCCCGCCCGAGCTGATGATCGCTCCGGAGACGGCGCTGTGCCTGGGCGAGCATGAGGAGCCAGAGCCCGACTTCATCGTCTATCCCGCCACGATCCTCGCCCCGGATGTGCGCGGCGACACCGTGCTGCTCGTCGTCGAGGTCGCCGATTCGAGCCTCGCCTACGACCGGCGGTTCAAGGCGACACGCTACGCGGCCTACGGCGTGCGCGAGTACTGGGTCATCGACGCGGTGAAGCGCGTGACGACGGTGCACCGCGAGCCGGAGGGAAGCAGCTATCGAAGCGTCGAGGAGCACAAGGCACGCAAGCTGCTGAAACCGCGGTTTGCGCCAGAGCTCGCGTTGAGGCTTACCGACCTGAAGCTCGGTTGAGCTTGCTCGACGCTCACACACCCGATTGGGGCCGGGAGTTGGGCGCGTTGCCCGATGGTGGTAGGATCGATCCCATGAACGAGATGCCCCGCACTCCCTTCGTGCCCGCCCGGCCCGGCA
>JANNSW010000092.1:0-4308 GCA_031403055.1 Hyphomicrobiaceae bacterium
CGGGTGACGGGCGCGGAACTGCGCGCGAAAGTGATCGGCGAAGGCGCCAATCTCGGCTTGACGCAGCGCGGGCGCATCGAGTTCGGCCGGCGCGGCGGGCGCATCAACACCGACTTCATCGACAACTCCGCGGGCGTCAACTCCTCCGACCAGGAGGTCAACATCAAGATCGCGTTCGGGCCGGCGCTCGCGGCCGGCAAGCTCGATATCGCGGCGCGCAATGCCGTCCTCGTCAGCATGACGGACGATGTCGCGCGCGCCTGCCTGCGCAACAACTACCAGCAGGGTCTCGCGCTCTCGCTCGGCCAGAGCCGCGGGCTCGCCGATCTGGGCTTCCAGCAGCGCCTGATCCGCGCGCTCGAGGACGACAAGCTGCTCGACCGTCAGATCGAGGCGCTGCCGAGCGATACCCAGATCGACGAGCGGATGAAAGCGGGCGAGCCGCTGACACGCGCCGAGCTGGCCGTGCTGTTGAGCTACGCCAAGATCGCGCTGTCGCGGGAGTTGCTCGCGAGCACGGTGCCCGACGATCCCTACCTGTCGGCCGCGCTCGCCGACTACTTCCCCGAGCGCATGCGGCGCGAGTTCGGCCCCGAGATCGAGGGCCACAAGCTGCGCCGCGAGATCATCGCGACGCAATTGACGAATGCGGTCATCAACCGCGGCGGCTCGACCATGGTCGTCCGGCTCGAGGAGGAGACGGGGCACTCGGCGGCGACCATCGTCGGGGCCTTCGCGGCGGTCAGTGCGATCTATCGGCTCGACGGCACCTGGGCGCGGATCGACGCGCTCGACAACGCCGTGCCGGGCGCCGTCCAGCTCGAGCTCTATCGCGAGGTGCAGGACCTGGTGCGCCGCCAGACGGCCTGGTGCCTGAGGAAGGCCCGGCTCGCGGATGGCCTGTCGAAGGTGGTCGAGCGTTTCCGGCCGGGCGTCGAGGCTTATCGGGCTGCGCTGGCGTTGAGCCTGACGCCGCGCCAGCGCTCGCGTCTCGACACCGCCAAGGCCCGGCTCGAGGCGGCCGGCGTCCCCGCGGCGCTCGCCGTCGAGGTCGCGAGCCTCGATTGGGCCGCCGAGGGACCCGGTGTCGCCGTCGTCGCGGAGGTCGCGGGCCGGCCGATCGCCGACGTCGCGAGGATCCACGCGGAGGTCGGCGATCATTTCCGGTTGAGCGACCTCAGAGCCTCGGCCGAAATGTTGCCGGTCACCGACTATTTCGAGCGCCTCGCGATCAATTCCACGCTATCGATCCTCTCGGACGCTCAGCGCTCGATCACGGAGGATGTGATCCGCTCGGCCAATGGCGGGGAGGCGACGCTCGCCCCCTGGCTCGATCGGCATGGTCAGGCGGCTGCGCGTGCGAAGGCGGGGCTCGACGAGACGATCGACAGCGGGCAGGCGACACTCGCCCGGCTGTCGGTTGCGGCGGCACAGGTGAGAGAGCTGGTGGTCGGCTGAGATTTGGGGGAAGGGGACGGGAATGGTGGTCGATCAGCGTGCGGGCGTGACGCCTGCAGGTGGCACAGCTACTCTCGAGCAGCCGCGCGTCGGCAAGCTCGGCATCTTCGGCTGGGTGCTCTACGAATGGGCGGCACAGCCCTTCTATGCCCTGATCGTCACCTTCCTGTTTGCCCCCTATTTCGCCAATGCTTTTATCGGCGACCCGGTCGCGGGCCAGAGTCTCTGGGGCGTGGCGACGGCAATCGCGGCCATTTGCATCGCGGTGCTGAGCCCGATAATCGGCGCGGTCGCCGATGCGAGCGGGCGGCGCAAGCCTTGGCTCGCCATCTCCTCGGTGCTGTTCGTCGCGGGCATGTCGACCTTGTGGCTGGCGGCGCCGGGCCGCGGCGACCTCGTCTATCTGGTGCTGGCTGGCTACATCATCGCCTGGATCGCGGCGGAGGTGAACGCTGTCTTCGTCAACTCGATCATGCCCAAGCTGGTTCCGCAATCGAGCCTCGGGCGGCTCTCCGGCATCGGTGCGGCGGCGGGCTACGCGGGCGGCCTCGTCGCCCTCGTCGTCATGATCGGCTTGATCGCGCCCGACCCGGTCACCGGCCGGACCATGCTCGGCATCGATCCGATCATCGCGCTCGACCAGACGACGCGCGAGGGCGACCGGCTGGTCGGGCCGTTCGCCGCGCTCTGGTTCCTCGTCTTCGTCATTCCGTTTTTTCTGTTCACGCCCGATCCCAAGGCCGAGAAGCCTTCCTCGCACCCGGTCCGCGACGGCTTGCGCGAGCTCGGCAACACCTTCCACGAGATCCGGCGCTACGGCAACATCGTGCGCTTTCTGATTGCGCGCATGCTCTACCAGGACGGCTTGAGCGGCGTCTTCACGTTCGCGGGCATCTACGCGGTCAACTTCTTTGGCTGGCAGCTGCTGGAGAGCGGCCTGTTCGGCATCATCCTCTCGGTTGCGGCCATGCTCGGCGCCACCGCCGGCGGCTTCATCGAGGACAAGCTCGGAGCCAAGACCGTGATCCTGGGTGCGCTGGTGCTGGCGATCCTTGCGACCATCGGCGTGCTCTCGATCGACAGCAGCCACATCCTGTTCGTGCTCGAGGTGCCGCCGAAGCTGGCCGGCGGGGGGCTCTTTGCCTCGATCCCCGAGATGGCGTTCATCGGCTTTGCCGCTGTTGTCGGCATCGTCGCCGGCCCCTTGTTCTCATCGAGCCGCAGCCTGGTTGCGCGGATCTCGCCACCCGACAAGCTCGCCCAGTTCTTTGGCCTGTTCGCCTTCTCGGGCAAGGCGACGAGCTTCATCGCGCCCCTGCTGATCGCGGCCGCAACCGCCCTCACCGGCAACGAGCGGCTCGGCGTTGCCGTCGTGCTGGTGCTGCTGGTCGCCGGTCTCGCGCTGATGCCCTGGGTCAGCGCCAAGCGCTACGGCGAGTAGGGCGATCACAGCGACCGCCCGATCGCCTGCCCTTGCATCCGGCCCTTTCCTGTCTGGGTGCTCACCCTTCGCGCTCGGCCACGATGAACCAGTAATGGTACCAGAGCTCGGCACGCCAGGGTCCGCGCCAGTCCCGCATCAGGTCGTCGATCGCGCCGCGGTCGAACGACCAGGTGCCGCGGCGCAGCGTCAGCGGCTGCCCGCCCTCGCGCGCGAGCGTGTCGCGCCAGATGCGACGGTCGTCGGGCCGGAAGAGGCCGTTCGGTCGGCCCAGGTCCACGTGATCTTGTCGTGAGCATGCCACCCCCGCCTGGGTGCTTTACCAGCGAGAGCGCCGCCCCAGGATGGCTTCGATCGACCCCTCAAGAGGCTCCGAGATATTCTGCCACAAGAGCCTCGGCCAGCTTACCGGCGCGGCCGATCGCCTTCAGATACTCTTCGCCGGGTGCTAAATCGATCGGAGCCTTCCACTCGATGAGATCGAATCCCTCGGTCTCGGAGAGACGCTGGAGCATCTGCCCGTAGGCGACCAACGCCTGCTGCTGGAGCGTCGCGAGCGCGTCGCCGCCGCCCGCAATCTGCGGTGGACAGAGAACGGCCAACCTATGACCGCCGGCCGCCACCTGGGCATTCAGTTCCGATAGGGCGCCGCGCGCCTCGTCCAACGGGACCCTCGGCAGCTGCAGCCGGAGATTGATGCTGGCGTCGAAGTCCCCGACACCTACGATCACCCTTGCGCATTCGGTCTGCTTCAGCACGCGCATGATTTCGTTTGCAGCCGCATCGAGCGACCGGCTCCCTTTCCGCGCGCCGCCCTGATACGCGACAAACCCGCAAACCGGCAGGAGCGATTTCGCAAAGGTCTCGATTCTTCTTTCGCTGATCAAGCGCGGGTCGCAAAACAGTACAGCGGCGCCCGTTGGCGATGGTCCCCGCAATTGTACGAAGGGCTTCATATCTAAGAAGTGGGGCATCGCCTGGTCGCTGTTCACGACCTTCTCGCAGGAGAGCATATGATGGGTTGCGGCGGTGTAGTCGACGATCTCGTTGCCCGGCAAATAGTGGAATCGGATCGTGTCTGGCTCGTGAATTCGGATCTTGCCTACGAGAGGGTCGTTCTCCAACCTCGAAACCGCCTCGCCGATCTGGAGCCCGCGAAGGGCTTCGACGGTCTCGCTGACTTTGGGAAATGGCGAGGGCGGACGGGCGCGGTCCAGGACCGCAGCGAGGAAGGGTTGCGCCCGCTTCACTGTTACTAGCTCGACATCGCCAGCGGCGTAGAGCTCGCGCAGCGCCTCTGACGGCCATGCCTCGTAGAGAATGGTAAGGAACACGCCATCCGGTTTAAGGATGCGCAGGGCCTCCGCGAAATACGGAGGGGTTATGTCGACGGCCGGCGGGGCGGGTGA
>JANNSW010000093.1:0-7664 GCA_031403055.1 Hyphomicrobiaceae bacterium
TCGAAGCCAAAACCCGGCACCCTCTCGCCGCCAAGCACGACTGTCAGCTCGAGGCCCACGTCGATGAGCCCGCGCGCGATCGCCGCGGCCCGCGCTACGTGGCCGACGCCAAGCAGATGCTGAACATACAAGAGCACACGGCGAGTCATCCGCGGTCGAGTCCCTCCAAGGCTTTCGCGAACGCCCGGCCTGCCGTCGGGAGATCATGGCAGGCGAGCGCGAAGCCGGCTGCCGCCGCTCCCATCCGGCGCCTGAGCGCCCCATCCTCGATCAACGTGCCCACGGCCGCGGCGAAGGCATCCGCATCTCCATAGGCCGGCAGCAACCCGGTGACACCTTCGTCGATGACATCGGGCACACCGAGATTAGCGGCGCCGACGACCGGCAGGCCCGCCGCCTGCGCTTCCAGAAACACCATGCCGAGCGCCTCCTTGATGGCTGGCCAGACCAGCAGATCGCACGCCGCGTAGATCGCCGCGAGATCCTCTCCGGTGCGACGGCCGAGCCAGCGAACCCGGTCGCCGAGTGAACCAAACGCCGCGCGCACGTCTGCTTCCGCCTCCCCATCGCCCACGACGATCAGCGTCCAGGTTTTTGCCTCCAGACGCACCAATGCTCGAGCCAACAGCCGATAGGACGCGAGCTTGGCCCCATCACGCATCATGCCGACCGCCAGCAACAATGGCCCGTCGCCGGCCAGACCAGCACTGGCGAGTAGCGCACCTCGGTGCCGGTCGCGATCGAGCCGCGCCGCCGTCAACGGGCGGCAATCGATGAACGGGGGGAGCTGCCGGTAACGGCTCGGGCTCGCGAGTAGCGGCAGCACGCCGTCCCGATCCGACCGGTTGAGGCCGATCACCAGGTCGGCAACCCCAAGCGCCGCCGCAACGGCCTCGTGGCCGAGCGCCCAGGCGCAACCGGCCTGCTTGCCGGCATGGGAGGCTTCGGCGATGGCATAGGGAATGCCGAGCGCCTGTGCGATCGTCGGCCCGAGCCAATCCGGCGCCTTGTGATAGAGATGGTAGGTGAGCCAGACGCGCGGCCGCTCGGCCTCGGTCCCACCAGCGAGCCGGCGCGCGAGCCGCCCTGCGAGCCCAAGTCCCACCTCGCGCAGCCTTGCCTGCCGCGCCCGTTCGCCCCTGCCATCATAGCTCCTGAACCGGCTCACGATCTCGACAGAATGCCCCGCCTCGGCGAGTGCCCGCAGCAGCATCCGCCCGATCAGCCGGTCGCCCGAGGGCGGCCCGCGATCAGGCGCGTTGAGCGGCGCGTAGAACGCGATCCGCATCAGCGGTGCTCCTCCCGGTTCCGTCATCTGCCGCGCTCGCGAGACCGAAGCGCGCGGCCAGTGCGCCGATCGTTGCCTCGTGACTGAACGCGGCGCGAACCCGCGCCATGCCTGCCTCGCCCAGCCGCCGGCGCAACGCCGGATCCCTGATGAGCCGCTCGATGGCAAGGGCGAGCGCGCCGGCATCGTCCGGTGGAACCAGCAGCCCCGTCTCGCCCTCGGTGATGAGCTCGGGGATTGCCGACACTCTTGTCGCAATGCAGGCGAGCCGTTGGCTCTGGGCTTCCATCAGCACATTCGGCAGCCCGTCACGATCGCCGTCACGCGCTATCCGGCTCGCCAGCACGAACAGATCCGCCTGGCGGTACTCGGCCAGAACCTCCTCCTGCGTTCGCGCGCCGAGCCATTCGATCCGGCCGGCCATGCCGAGTTGCGCTGCCATGCGTTTGAGCCCGGGCAGCCCCTCGCCGCCACCGACGTGCCTCAGCCGCCAGTCGAGCTCTTGCGGCAACCGGGCAAGCGCCGAGAGCAGAATGTCGTAGCCCTTCTTTTCGACCACGCGGCCGACCGACAGCAGCACTGCCGGACCGGTCCGCGATGGCCGGTCCGGTGGCGGGGCAAAGCCCAACAGATCGAGGCCGTGATAGAGCAGTTGCACCTTGCCGGCATCGCCCGGCGCGGCGATGCGGCGCAAGTGCTCCACGTTGGTGCGGGTGCAGGTGACGAGCCAGTCGAGGGACGCGAGCTTCTCGGCCTTCTCCCAGGCGGGTGAGGTATAGATGTCCTTGGCGTGCGCCGAGCAGCTCCACGGCAGACCGCGCAGCAAGGCTGCATAGCGCGCGACGGAAGCAGGCGTATGCAGGAAATGGGCGTAGATCGACGCCGTTGCTCCATCCATCTCGCTCGCCAGCACCAGCGCCTGGCCGAAGCGGCGGAGCCGGTTGCGCGTCGGATCGCGGCGGAGGTCGCAGATGAAGGCGCGGCGGGCGGCCCGATAGCCGGCAAGCCGTCTGACCCGCCACCAGGCGGCGAGCAACCGCCGCGGCTCCTCGTGCAGGTACTCGGGCAGATAGGCGACCGGCGCGGTGATCGCCCGATGCACCGGATGGATCTTGCCATCGCTCGGCCGGCGCATGGAATAGATGACGAAATCGAGCCCCAGCCGCTGCAGGCTCAGCAGCTCTTGGGCGATGAACGTCTCCGACAGCCGTGGATAGCCTTTCAGCAGAACGGCGACCCGTCCGGTCACTCGGCTCTCAGCCATCGCCATGCACGAGCCGGAGCCGCTGGCGTGGGGCGAGCGCCTCGCCCAGCCATCGGTCGACCATCAGGTTGATGGCGTCGAACCCTTCGAGCAGGCCCGGGATCGGCACGCTGGTGGGGCGCGGCTGGTGGGCCAGCGCCTTGATGGCGCTCGCCATCAGCCTCGGGTCGGCGCCTTCCGCTTCCGACAGCATTCGCACGAGCCCCAGCTCCTGCATCCGCTTGGCCCGGATCGTCTGCTCGAGCCGCGGGTGCGATCGCGGCACGATCAGCGCCGGCTTGTCGTAGGAGAGAATCTCGCAGAACGTATTGTAGCCGCCCATCGCGACGACACCGACCGACCGGCGCATCATCTTGCCGAGGTTGTTGACGAAGGTTTTCACCTCGACCCGGTCGAGCAGCGCGGCCCGCTTCGAGAAGCGCGCCTGCTCCTCGGCCGGCATGAACGGGCCGAACACGATCTTCGCGCGATAGGGGATCGCCGCATCCTGCTCGTAGGCCGCGAGCACCCAATCGACGAGCTCGACGCCGTCGCCGCCCCCCCCTGTGGTAACGAGAACATAGGGCTCCTCGCCAGGCGACTCGGCCGTGGCCACTGGCGGCGTCAATGCTGTAACCGGCTCCTCCCCGCCATCGCGCCTGAGGTAGCCCGTATAGGTGATCCTGTTCCTGACCGAGGCGGGCAGCTCGATCCCCTCGAGTGGATCGTAGATGCGCTCGCACCCATAGATCCAGATGTCGTCATAGAGATCGGCGAGCGCGGGCAACGCATCCTTGCGCTCCCATTCGAACTTCAAGGTCTCGGGATCGTCCATCACGTCGCGCAAGCCAAGCACCAGCCTGGTACCGCGCGACTTCAGATACACCAGCGTGTTCTCGACTTCGCCGCGCAGACCGAGCGGCTCCTTGTCGACGATGAACACGTGCGGCCGGAACGTCTCCGCCGCACAGCGGATGATGTTCTGGCGGATCGAGATCGCGTCCTCGATCGAGACGTCCAGACCGCGCGCCGTGTAGCTGCCGTTGCGCAGCTTGACCACGCCGGGAAAGCGGATGAAGTCGACGCGGGGCTTGAAGGGATAGCTGCCGATGATCGGCAGTCCCGACAGAATGAGAACCGAAACGTCGTCGCGGTGATCGACCAGCGAATGTGCAATCGCCCGGCATCGCGACAGATGACCCAGACCAAAGGAATCATGACTGTAGATCAGCAGCCTTGTGCTCGCCTGGCCGGGCTTACTCATTGCTCTACCCCTCGCCGTCCACGTTCTGCCCGCAATGCCCCGGTTCGCTCCAGCCTTCAGGCCAGCGCGACCCGTCCCTCGGCATCCAGGCCTCGTCCCTTCTTCAGATCGACCTTGAAGCCGAGATTCTCGGCGTTCGAGTACGAGCAGCCCTTGCAGATATCGAATTGCTTCAGGAATCCCTTGCGACGCGCTTCCAGCGCCGGCGTCGACAGATAGGCGGCTTTGAATCCGACTTTGGCGATGTTGGGGAGCTGCACCATCTGGTCATAATCGATGCAGCACAACCCCAGATCGCCATTCCAGAACACGACCGTCTGATAGAGCGGCGTCGAGCAGGTGGAGCGGCCGACGTCGGTCGGATGCCGTTTCAGCTCGTCCCTGATCGGTACGAAGCGCAACGCCACTTCCTTCTCTTCATCCGAGGTATAGGAGCCGATCGAGAAGGTCTTGAACCGGATGCGGTCGAAACCGGCAGTGCGCGCCCAAGCCGTCATCTCGTCCATCTGGTGCTCCGAATAGGAGGTCAGCAGCGTCTGCAGCACGCAGAGCGGATTCTTTGCGCCCAGCCGCTCACGCACCTTCAGGAACCGCTCGATGTTCTCCTTCACCTCGTCGAAATCCGACAGGACCCGGTAGCTTTCCTGGGCCTCCTTGGAGAAGCCATCCATGCACAGATTAACGCGGCCGAGCCCCGCCGTGATCAACCGCTCGCACATCTGCTCGGTGAGTTTCGTCGCATTCGTAGACAGGAACGTGTCATGGCCATGCCTGGTTGCGTAGGCGATGAAATCGGGCAGATGCGGATTGATCGTCGGCTCGCCCGAAAAATTGAAATAGATCTGCGGCTTTTCCTCCTCGTCGAGGAAATCGTCGATGATCCGCTCGAACACCGGGAGCTTCATCAGCCCGCGCTTCCTCGTCATGGCGATCGTCACCGGGCACACCGGGCAGCGCAGGTTGCAGGAATTGGTCACGTCGATGATGATGATCGAGGGCAGCTTCGCGAAATAGGAGAGCGGCAGCAGCCTCGCAAACTCCCACTTCACCAACTCGCCTTCAGGTAGGATGCTGCCATTGGCCATCAATTGTTCCTCGGTCGTCCCATCCCGTTGTTGGATGGCTGCCGGTCCACCGGGACCGCTCATTCATGGAGTTCTCGTTCATAGAGCTATTGTGTTGGGAGTACGATGACGCCGCGATTTTGGGATCGCCGCTTGCCTGTGCCCGCCATGCCCCGTGCTTGGGAATGGTTGACACGCGACAGATCTGCCCGAGCTGCCCGACCCTTTCATTCCGTGCCGACCCGCAAGGCATTAGATTGGGACCCGCCCTCCTCGTTTTCCAGGCCCTGCGCCGCGACACTTGTTCGTGATCGTTCGAGATCGACGTAAAACTATTGTTAACACGGATCGTAAACAGGTGCAAATATGCATCATACGGGAAACCACGGAGCGCCCGCATCGCCGCCAATCAGCATGCGCTGAATTCACTTGCCCCATGGACGTTGGGCTCGCCACCTGGCAACGCCGCGAGCTAATTTGACAGCCCCTGGCGGCTCGTCTACGGTCCGCGCCATCTTGGTTCAATCGTTGGTCCTTGCGTCGATCCGACGTTGCCTGGAGCCCCCTTCGCCAGACCACCCGCCAGACCACACGATTGTCAGTCCATTGCTTTCGCCATGGGCATGTCTGGAGCACCCCGAGGAGATGAAATCAGACCGGCCAGTGACCGCGACCGGTGGCATCTTCAATGAGGACGTGGCCCTGTCGCATTCTTGGGCTATCGGGTTGATGGATTGGGATGAGGAGTTGGGCAAGTCAGCGTGGCGGGACCGGCGGGTATCACTCGCCAACCCGCTGCGGGCTTTGGAGCCCTGGGCTGGCCGATCGCACCCCAAAACGGGACGCGCTTGGTCTAGACCCGGCAGAATGAGCAATGAAGGCTGAAGCTTATGGATCTGGGTGATCTCATCAAACCGGAGGCCGTCGTTCCGGCGCTTCGCGCGAAGAGCAAGAAACAGGCCCTTCAGGACCTTGCGGGCCGGGCGGCCGAGCTGACCGGGCTCGACCAGCGCGTCATCTTCGAGACGCTGCTACAGCGCGAGCGACTTGGCTCAACCGGCCTCGGTCGCGGCATCGCCATCCCGCATGGCCGCATCGCCGCACTGAAAAGCATGTTCTGCCTGTTTGCCAGGCTCGACGAGCCGGTCGATTTCGAATCGACCGACAACGAAAGGGTCGACCTCATATTTCTGCTGCTCGCGCCGGAGTCAGCCGGCGCCGATCACTTGAAGGCGCTGTCGCGCGTATCCCGGCTGCTGCGTGAGCCATCAGTCATCGAGCAGCTTCGAGGCTCGCACAACCGCGCGGCGCTCTACGCAATCCTGACCGAGCCACTTGCCTCCAACGCGGCATGAATGGGCCAGCCTGAGTTTGCTCAAGTCAGCCGGATCCGCAGTGGTTGGATGTCCGGTGGCTTGCAGCCGAGCGGAAAATCCGCGAGCCGACGGCCGGAGAACCGCTGCAGAGCCGCCTCCTTTTCGATCTCGGCAGCATTGCAGAGCCCATCCTCGCCAATCGCCGTCGGATCGAGATAGAGCCGGCCAAACGCGCCGTCCGCGGCAAACGTTGCCGTCTCATAGCCGCGCGCATTGAAGTTCCAGACGATCGCCGGCCCCCCGACCGCGGCAAACCAATGGACATTGCGCACCCACTCCGACGCCTGGAACACATCACCGGGTCCCAGCACCTGATCGCTCGCCAGCCGCAGCCGCACACGGTCGGGGCCCACCCGCTCGATCCGCTCGAACTCGCGAAGATGCACTTGGCCCGCGATCACAACCTGGGTCGAGACCAGGTTGTGGTGATGGTGCGGCGGATGGACCTCGCCGTCCGCGACGTAGACGAGCTGCAGGGTGTAGCGGCAGTCATCCACATGTCGGCGCACCAGCCACAGATCCCCGGCCGCCCGGCTCGCCTCCGCGATCTCGGCGGCCAGCGCACTGCCAAGGCGCGCTTCGTCGAGAACGGCGAGCACATGTGCTTGGAACCGCTCGACCGTGACTGAGCCCAACCTTAATTCCTCGAGCGCGGTCGCAATCCTCGTGGCCGCGGCATGCGGCCAGCGATCGAGCTTGGTGCGAACCCTGGGCGGTATTGCGCGCATCCCTCCCTTTGGGACGGCCAAGCAGGCGCGTCAAGCCGCCGCAACCGCCGCGCCGCCCAACAGGCCATTGCTTCCACCGGCCGATTCAGGCGATTGCATCCCATCTTTGCCGCAAACGGAGAACCGCCCGACGTGACCCGGCCCGCGCTCTACTTCATCCGCCACGGCGAAACCGACTGGAACCGGGTCGGCCGGCTGCAGGGCCAGCTCGACATTCCCATCAACGCCACCGGCGAGCGGCAGGCGAGCCGCAATGCCTCGGCTCTGGCCGAGCTGCTCGATCGCCCGGCCGAGCTCGACTTCGTCGCCAGCCCGCTGCTTCGCGCCCGCCAGACCATGGAGCTAGTCCGCTCGGGCCTGGGCCTTGCCGCCGCGAGCTATCGCACCGACGATCGCCTGAAGGAGATCCGTTTCGGCGCTTGGGAGGGCTTCACCTGGAGGGAGTTGAAGGCGAGCGACCGGCCCGCCTACGACCGGCGCAAAGCCGACCCGTGGGCGGCATCGCCACCGGGAGGAGAGAGCTATGCCGAGCTCTCGGCCCGCATTTCCGGTTGGCTTGAAACCATGCGGACCGAGGCGGTCGTCGTCTCCCACGGCGGCGTCAGCCGTTGCCTGCGCGGCCTCGTGCTGAGCCTCGATCCGGGCGAGATCCCCCATCTCGACGTGCCTCAGGATCGCATCATGGTCGTTGGTGACCGCCG
>JANNSW010000094.1:0-7464 GCA_031403055.1 Hyphomicrobiaceae bacterium
GGCCTGCCATTCCGATGAGGGTCATGGGCGAGAAGCCACCCGTGAAGGTGACGACAGCGTCGGCGCCGGTGTTTGCAATCACGAGGTTGTCGAACGACTCGTTGGCGAAGCGGATCCCGATCTTGTCGATTCCGTCCTCGAAGTCGGTGACGATGGTGTTGGCACTGCCTTCGCCCGTCAATCGGTAGACGAAGATATCGGCGCCGGCTCCGCCAGTGAATGTGTCAGTGTCGTTGCCGCTCTGGTCCTCGAGCGTGTCGCTTCCTGTTCCGCCGAGCAGCGTGTCATTGCCGCCGCTTGAGAAGAGGGTGTCATTCTCCGAGCCGCCATCGAGCAGCGTCGCATCGACGGAGCCGTCAGCAACGAAGTCGTCGCCGCCTTCGCCGAAGAGTTGGTTGACACCAACATAGTCGACCAGCGTGTCGTTGCCACCGCCGCCACGCATGACGTCGTTGCCGCCCGTTGTGTCCTGGATCGAGTCGGTCGAGCTCCCGCCCGTCATCGTATCGTTGCCGAGCCCTCCGAAGATCGAGTTGCCGCTCGTTGAGCTGCCGGTGATGAGATCGTCGCCATCCCCGCCATCCATGTTGGTCTGGCCGCCGCCACCGATCAGCGTGTCATTACCAATGCCGCCCTGCATGTCGTCGAACAGGGCACCGCCAATGATCGAGTCGGCGCCATCGCCGCCGATCAACAGGTTGCGGCCGTTGCCCCCGTCGATGTTGTCGTTGCCACCACCGCCATCGATGGTGTCGTTGTCATCGCCGCCCTCCATGACTTGTACGCCGCCGTTGCCCGTCATCATGTCGTTGCCGGTCTCGCCGCGCATCAGATCGCGATCGCCGCCGAACATGGTGTCGCTGCCGGCTCCACCCAGCACCGTGCCGAAGCCGCTGCCGGTCAGCAGATCATCGCCGTCCTCGCCGGCGACCGCGTCTCCCTGCAGTCCGGGGCCAGCCGGGCCGCCGCTGCTGGTGATCGTATCGTTGCCCGCGCCGCCATACAGCACGTCGAAGCCGATGCTGCTGTCGGTGATGAGGTCGTTGCCGTCGCCGCCCACGAGCCCATCCTGGCCGGCGCCGCCGATGATGGTGTCGTTGCCGTTCTGGCCATTGATGGTGATGCCAACGGTCACGCCGGTCGCATCGATCCGGTCGTTGCCGTTGTTGCCGTTGACGAACTCCACACCTTTGCCGGCCAGCGTGAAGAAGAAGCCGGTGGCGGCGGTGCTGTCGTCGGCGTTGACAGTGTCGTTGCCGGTGCCGCCACGGATGACGGCGTCCTGGTTGTCGGCAAAAATGAGGTCGTCGCCGAAGCCGGCCTCCAGCGAATCCGCGCCCGCACCGCCGATGAGGGTGTCATTGCCGCCGAAGGTTTGCAGGCGGTTGGCGCCGCTGTCCCCAGTGAGGAAGTCATCGAAGCTGGTGGCGCGCACATTCTCGATGCTGCTGAAGGTATCGCCAACGGCCTCACCGGTGTTGGCGGCGGGGTTGGCGAGGCTGACCACGACCGCTGCGGCCGCAAGCGAGTAGTCGGCCGTGTCGATGCCAGTGCCGCCGTTGAGCGTATCGGCACCGAGCCCACCACGCAGGATGTCGCTGCCGGAAACGCCACTGAGCCGGTCGTCGCCTGCACCGCCGTCCAATGTATCGCCAGCGCCATTGAACCCACCGGTCAGCGTGTCGTTGCCGTCGAGGCCGGAGAAGTTGTAGCGGGGTGCGCTCAGCACACCGAGCGAGCCGCGAATGCTGTTTGCGGCATTGTTGCCGATGCCGGTGCTGATGCCCGACAGCGCAGTCATGCGCAGGTTCTCGACCGTGCCGAAGATCGCGCTCTGTGGCGAGGTGCCGAGCAGAATCGAGCTCCACGTGTTGGAGAGATCGTAGAATGTGAGTGACGTGACGATCGTATCGTTGGTGCTGCCGGCGTCACCGAAGGGCAGCTCGAGGGGACCGGAGCGGAACACTTCCTCGTTGACCCGATCGTTCACGTTGTCGACGAAATAGGTGTCACTGCCGAAGCCGCCAGACATGGTGTCGGAGCCACCCTGGCCGTCGAGCGTGTCGTTGCCGCCCCCGCCGGAGAGCGTGTCGGTGCTGAGGCCGCCGGTGATGCGGTTGTTGAGTGAGTTGCCCGTGCCGCGGAACGTCGCGAAACTGCCGGTGAAGGTCAGGTTCTCGATTCTCGAGAAAAAATCGTCCGCGAGGGTGTATTCCTGCAGGCTGGTTTCGACCGTGTCGCTGCCGCCGGCGTCGAATACGCCGCCGAACGATCCGGGAACGAAAATAATCTCGCTGACGACATCGAAGAAATCATCGACGACATAGGTGTCGTTGCCGCGGCCGCCGTTCATGCGGTCACCTTCGACGCCGCCATTCAGCGTGTCGTCACCGGCTCCGCCGTTCAAAGTATCGCGTCCCACAAAGCCACGCAGCGTGTCGGCACCGCCATTGCCAGTCAACTGGTTGCGGGCCTGATTGCCTTCGATGATGTCGTCCCCAGAGCCGCCGATCGCATGCTCGATCAGCGACCGCAGATCGCCGTTGTAAACCAGCGCGTTGGCGATGTTGCCCGGTGGCGGCTGGCGATCCTCCAGAAGGGCCACCTGCGTGCCAAGCTCAGTCCATTGGCCGGGCTGAAGGCGTACATGCAGGTTCGTCGAGTAGCGTGAGAAGTCATAGGTATCGACCCCGCCGGCATCCCAAATCGTCCGGAACACATTGTTGATGGCAAGATCCACGCTCGGCTCGAACGGCGCGCCGTTGACGAAGAAATTCGTGCCGCCAGTCAATTGAGGGGCCCAGTGATAGACCGTACTCGTAGCATTCAGCGTGAAGTTGGCTCCATACAGATGCTGCAGGGCAGCGATATCCAGCATCATGTATGATTGCGGCGAGCTGTTCGGCCGCCCGATCCCGTCGATCGCATCGCCAGGATAGTCACGATAGGACATCACGGTGTAGGCGAGGCCATCGAGCTGAGGATCGAGCACGCCCGCCTGACCGATGATGTCATGGGGATGCTTCAGGCCCATCACATGGCCGAGCTCGTGGAGCATGCGCGCGAACAGGAGCGAGCCGGTACGAACGAAGGTCGGCTGCGATGGGTCGACGAACGACAGGCCGGCTACCGCATCGGCGACGTATCGTGGGTCTGGGGGAAAGCCGATCGCGGGAGCTGTCCCTGAATCTGGAATGCCATCGCGGTTCGTATCGAGTGCGGCGGCCGTTGCCATGCGGATCAGCCCGCCGGAGCCGACCTCGAAGAATGACAAGTTCGTAAAGCTCGATATCTCGCGGAACGCCACGCGAAAGACATCCTGGAACTCTGGAACGAGCGGCGCGAAACCTGTTGTTGCAACCGGGATCTCACTCGCCACTGTCGGAAAACTGAAAGTAATCGGGCTGAAATCCCAAGCCCAGCCATCCCAAAGTAGTCCATCGATTGCGTTGATGCTCGTCAGCGGCCTTTGGATATTGACCATGATCGACAACTCCTATCCGACAACGATAATGCAGATTTCCGTTCGAGCTCAAATGCCTGTGCAGCAGGCCTCGAATGCCGGCTGGTGATCAACCTCGTCCGGGCCTTGGCGCGCGGCACTGGCTGCTGGACCGAGTTTGGTCATTCCCTTGCACCAGTTTGAACCAAAATCGCGTTTGCTGCCACCCACCAAGTGATCGAGATCGCGCTTGAAGCTGATCGATGTCACCCACGCACCATGCCGGGCGAGGCAAGCCGACATCTCGCGACGAGCAATCATGGCACTCATCCTGACGCATACGTGCTGTCTCCGCGCAGGAGAGGTCGGATCTGCTCGACAATCTCACGGCAGCGCTCCGGCGAGCGCTTGTAGGCAGACAGCAGGATCGTCTGGCCACTGTAGAGAACGAGAACGGGCCTTGCAGCGCCAAATTCACCATCGTTCCATTGCAGGTGCTGCGAGACTTTGGCCTCGCGTATGGCACTGAACGGAATGGTCGCCCGGCGACCGAGCAACAGCGGCCAGCCGACGGAAAGCCGAACCGCGCGCCGCTCGAGATCAAAGTCCGCTTGTCTTGGGGCCATGAGCAAGGCCAACGCCACGGCTGTCGCTGCAAACGCCAGCGCAGCCATGGCGAAAGGCATTCGGCCATCAGCTGCGGGCCAGACGAGCAGGAAAAAAAGGCCCACAAGCATTGCAGGAACAATGACCCCCAAACCGTAGCGGGCGCCAGTACCGTCCTCGACGACAACGATATGCGCTTGTCGGCAAATGTTCATGGTGATCTGGTCAAGCGCTCCACCCTGGGGGCACCTCAAGGTTTGTGCGTTAAACCACTCTAAGCGCGGTTGGCCGAAATAAAACATGCTGTTACAAGATGTTGGCTCGTACCTACGGGCAACCGCCCGAGAGCTGCATTATCAGTGTCGCAAGGCGCTAGCTGCGGCAACGCGGCTTTTAGAGGGCCTGCTGAGGTGACGTTCCTGTTTTGTCTGAGTTACCGTGGTCTGGCGTACAAACCTTGAGGCGACCCCTGATCCGGCCGCCACCGCAGGGTCGGTCGGTTCAGAGTACACCGCTGCTTGCGACTGAACAATGGATCGAGGTCGTTCGAATGGAATTTGTTCCCAAATTGCCGCCAGGCGCCTGGGTGTCGCGAGAAGCAGTCGAGCACTGGGAAGCTCTCCTCGAAAGGCGCGACTCAATCATCCAAGTCTTCCGGCAAGGCGTTTATCTTTGTCTCCGAGAACCCACAGACTCGCGTCGAAGCTCGAACCTGGCGGTTCGCGCGCGGCTCGAGCGAGAACACAAGGCCAATTGCGATCAGGTCGAGGCTGCGCTCAAAGCTCAATGCCGACAATGCTATGTGCTCGACGGCCAGGAGTGGGAAACTGACTTTGAGCTCGATTGGGTGCCGATCGATCAGTGCTAGTCGCCGCTCGAGCAGCTCACTGCGTCACCTCACGTCCACATCTCCTAGTGGCCCATAGCCGCCGACCCGTCTCGCATCCGTACTCCGTCCGTTGCTCCCCAGCAACCCGCTGCACCCTGTCTAGAATACGACCCCTTTGTTAGACACCAGGATGGGCGAACCCCAACGGGGTTCGGTGCTTGCGAATGCGCGTCAACAGGCGCTATCTTGGTTTACCAAGCCCATCGTCGGTTAGACGACGGCTGAGGGATGGCGTGAACAAGCCATTCCTCTCTTTCTTTGATAATGCCGGGGTGATCGAAGCGAAAGGGACAGCGTGCCCGCGAAGCCCGCGTCTGTCGACTAGGTCGACGCCAACACAGGAGGTATCCCATGGCTGCCAACGAAGTCATCCGCAAGCAAATTGATGCCGTCAACCGCCACGACATCACGGCCTTCACGGCCTGCTACTCACCGAACGCCGTCGTCATGGATCCCCAGTACCCAGAGCCGCTTCGCGGCGGCGGGGCGATTGGCAAGGACATGACCGATTTCTTGACCGCCTTGCCCGATCTCGAACTGCGATTGAAAAGGACCATCACCGAGGGCGACAGTTACGCCGCGGAGATCACGATGAGCGGGACCCATAAGGGCCCCTTGATCGGACCGAGTGGTCAAATACCGGCGACCAACAAGCGGGTCGAGATAGGTGCGATCCTCTTGGTCCAACTCGACAAGGACGGCCGCATCGCCGAGGAGCATCGCTATTATGACCTTGCGGGGATGATGTCCCAACTGGGTCTGATGGCCTAGACCGGGTTCCGAGGAAATTCGGCGAAGGCGCAAGCCTTGGGAGGGTCCGCAAATGCATGACTACATCGTCATCGGCGCCGGCTCGGCCGGATGCGTAGTCGCGGCGCGCCTCAGCGAGCGTGGCGCCAAGGTCTTGTTGCTCGAGGCGGGCGGGGAGGACGACTGGGTCAACATCCGCATCCCTGCGCTCGCGGATACGATCATGGATTCGCCCTACGACTGGGCATACCGCACCACGCCGCAGGCAGGGCTGCTCGGCCGCAAGATCTTCCTGTCGCGCGGCAAGTGCCTCGGGGGAAGCAGCTCGATGAACTACATGGTCTACATGCGCGGCAACCGCGGCGACTACGACCATTGGCGTCAGCTCGGCAATGAAGGTTGGGCTTACGACGACGTGCTGCCCTACTTCATCAAGTCGGAGGCCAACGAGCGCTGCCGGGACTCCTTCCACGGCACGTCCGGCCCGCTCGCCGTTACAGACCAGAAGAGCCGGTCGCCGCTTTCAAAGCTCTTTTTCGACTCCTGCGCGGAGGTGGGCCTGCCTTGGAACGACGATGTGAACGGGGTGAAGCAGGAGGGCTATGGATGGTTCCAGGCCACCATCGGCAAGTCCGGTCGCTGCAGCACGGCCGTGGCATTCCTACACCCAGCCAGAACGCGTCCGAGCCTCGAGGTGATCACCCACGCTCATGCCACTCGGCTCATCATCGAGAAAGGCCGCGCTGTTGGTGTCGAGTATCTGCACGAGGGCAAGGTCGAAAGGGCTCGCGCGAGTGCCGAAATAGTCCTCAGCGGCGGCGCCATTAACAGCCCGCAGCTCCTGCTCCTTTCGGGAATTGGTCCCGCCGACGAGCTGCGGGAGCTGGGCATTTCGGTTGCTCATGATCTGCCGGCAGTGGGCCGCAACCTGCATGACCACCTGTATGTGATGTGCCGTTTCTCCATCACCGAGCCTCTCTCTATCTCGGGCCTCAGCGAGGAGCAGTTCTCTGCTGCCAAGGCACAGTACCTGCGCGACGCCACAGGGCCGCTCGCCACCAACCTTGACGAGGCAGGAGCCTTCATCCGCTGCGATCCGGCGTCGGAATGGCCCGACGTGCAGTGGCATTTCGAGCCAACCTTTAGCGTGAGCTACTTCGACGGCACCCCGCCCGAGCACCACGGATTCTCCATCTGGCCCAATGTCTGCCGGCCGGAGAGCCGCGGCACGCTCAGGCTCCACTCGGCCGACCCGCTGGCGCGGCCGCTCATCGATCCCAACTATCTTGCCGAGCCCAAGGATCTCGCTTTGACGCTGGCCGGGCTGCGCAAAGCAATCGAGGTCGGCAATGCCGGAGCGTTTACCAAGGTCGGCGCCCGCCAGGTCTATCCGAGCCCCGATTGCCGTACCGACGAGGATCTGGCCGCCTACGTGCGACGCGCGGCCAACACGGTCTTTCATCCAGTCGGCACCTGTAAGATGGGCAGGGACGCCAATGCCGTGGTGGATGACCGGCTCAGAGTGCGCGGCCTCGACGGGTTGCGGATCGCCGACGCCTCGATCATGCCGGCGATCGTCAGCGGCAACACGAACGCACCCTGCATCATGATCGGCGAGAAGGCGGCGGACTTGGTGCTTGCGGCACCGTAGTCGAAGGGAACCCAGCCATGCCCGCCCCTGACCCGCTCTGCGCGGAGCAGCGCAATGTCACTGAGGGGCGCGCTTTACCCTGTCACGCTTTGCACTCGAACGTCTCTTGCTCCTCGGCTTCTCCGG
>JANNSW010000095.1:0-4153 GCA_031403055.1 Hyphomicrobiaceae bacterium
CCGGCGCCTTGACGGCGGCAACCTTGAGCCCACCGCGCAGCTTGTTGACGACCAGCGTGGCCAGCGCCTCGCCCTCGACCTCCTCGGCGATGATCAACAGCGGCTTGCCCGACTGCACGACGGCCTCGAGGATCGGCAGCATCGCCTGCAGCGAGGCGAGCTTCTTCTCGTGGATCAGGATGTAGGGATCCTCGAGCTCGACGATCATCTTCTCGGCGTTGGTGATGAAGTAGGGCGACAGGTAGCCGCGGTCGAACTGCATGCCTTCGACGACTTCAAGTTCGCTGTCGAGGCTCTTGGCTTCTTCAACGGTAATGACGCCTTCGTTGCCGACCTTCTGCATGGCCTTGGCGATCATGTCGCCGATGGCCTTCTCGCCATTCGCGGAGATGGTGCCGACCTGGGCGATCTCTTCGGATTTGGCGACCTTCTTGGACTGCTTCTTGATCTCCTCGACCACCTGCAGCACGGCCTTCTCGACGCCGCGCTTCAGGTCCATCGGGTTCATGCCGGCGGCAACCGCCTTCATGCCCTCGCGCACGATTGCTTGCGTCAGCACACACGCCGTGGTGGTGCCATCGCCGGCCGCGTCGTTGGTCTTGGATGCTGCCTCGCGCACCATCTGGGCGCCCATGTTCTCGAACCGGTCCTCGAGCTCGATCTCCTTGGCGACGGTGACGCCGTCCTTGGTGGAGCGGGGAGCGCCGAAGCTCTTCTCGATGACGACGTTGCGGCCCTTGGGCCCCAGCGTCACTTTCACGGCATTCGACAGGATATCGACGCCGCGCAGGATCTTCTCGCGGGCGTCGGCGGCAAAGCGGACTTCCTTGGCAGCCATGTGGCTAGCTCCTTTGGTGGATTGGGATTGCTTGGTGTTCAGGTGGCAGCGGGCAACAGGCAGCTGGCAACGGGTTCGTGCGGCAGCCCGGAGACGACATCTCCCGCTGCCTGCTGCCCGCGAACCGCTGCTGCAGCCGTCAGGCTGCTTTCCGGGCGGCGGCCTTGCCTTCGATCACGCCCATAATGTCGCTCTCCTTCATGATCAGGAGCTCCTCGCCATCGATCTTGACCTCGGTGCCCGACCATTTGCCGAACAGCACCGTGTCGCCGGCCTTCACGTCGAGGACGACGCGCTCGCCGTCCTCGTTGCGGGCGCCCGGGCCGGCCGCGATCACCTCGCCCTGCATCGGCTTCTCGGCGACGGTATCGGGGATGATGATGCCGCCGGCGGTCTTGGTGTCTTCCGGCAGGCGCTTGACGACCACGCGATCATGGAGCGGACGGAATTTCATGGATGACTTGCTCCCACTGGGTTTCTTGCTCAAGGGCTTACTTTCGATTGGGTTTTGGCAGGCGCGCTGGCACTCAATCGAACAGAGTGCCAACGGCTGGGCGGAGGCATAGACCGGCCAAATTGTCGCTGTCAAGACATTTGTTAGCACTCGATCGGAGCGAGTGCCAAGGCTGATGAAAGTCGCGGTGTCAGGCGCCGGCCGACGCCGTTGCGTAGCATCCTGACCGAGCGAGTGGCTGACACCCTTGGCTGTCGTCGGAGCGGAACGCCGCCGCCTTCGACCGGCCTCCGAGCAATTTCAGGGTATTTGCATTTTATTGTTCATTGTGCTATAGTGCAAAGAACGGAGGAAACGTGAGGGTATTCAAAACTCGGTGGTTCGAGCGCTTCGCGCGAAGTGAGGTAATGTCGGACGATCACCTGGCGAATGCCATTGTGCGGGTAGAGGCCGGCTTCATCGATGCCGATCTCGGCGGCGGTCTGATCAAGCAAAGGGTCGCCCGGCAGGGCAAAGGGCGCTCCGGTGGGTTCAGGGTGCTGATCGCCTACCGTGCTGCTGATCGTGCGGTGTTCCTATTCGGTTTCGCCAAGAGCGAGCGGGAGAACGTGAAGCCGGACGAGCTTCGAGATTTGAAGGCTTTCGCGGCCGACCTGCTGGCGCTCGATGGCGTTGAGCTCGATGAGCAGCTGGCGGCAGAGAAGCTGGTAGAGGTGGGCTATGACGAAGAAAGCTAAGGGTATCAGCCGCATCGACGAGATGCTGCTGGAGGCCGTGCAGGACGGGCTGGTGAGCAAGCCGACCGGCGACAAGATCACCATGCGCATCCTCGGCAAGGACAAGCTACCGGAGCTCGAGGAGCTGAGCGCAAAGGAAATCCGCGCGCTTCGTGATCGCGTCGGCATGAGCCAGGCGGTGTTCGCGCGCCATCTCAATCTGACGGCCGGCTACGTGGCTCAGCTGGAACGCGGCGCCAAGCGGCCGAGCGGCGCAGCGCTGGCTTTGTTGCATGCGATCAAGCGCAAGGGCATCGAGATCGTGCAGTGAAAGAGTTTTCCATGGTGACGAAAATCGCCAAGGGTAGCGGCAACGTCGATTGCGATCTCGGGATCGAGAACCCCGAAGAAAGCTGCGCTGTCAGGCCACGGCCGGCGCCGTAGCGTTACCCGAGCAGGCGCGTGAGACCCTTGCCTCGTCAGGCTGCCAGGTTTCTGAGGACGTAGTGCAGGATGCCGCCATTCCTGAAATAGGCGAGCTCGTCGAGCGTGTCGATGCTGACGACCAGCGGCACCAGCTCGGTGCGCCCGTCGGCCATGGCGATCATGGCGCTGACTGTCGCGCGCGGCTGCAGCTTGTCGATGCCCCGGATCGTCACCTGCTCGTCGCCCCTGAGGCCGAGCGACTTCCAGCTGGTGCCCGGCGCGAACACCAGCGGCAGCACGCCCATGCCGATCAGATTGGAGCGGTGAATGCGCTCGAAGCTCTCCGCGATCACGGCGCGGATGCCCAGCAGCCGCGTGCCCTTGGCCGCCCAGTCGCGCGAGGAGCCGGTGCCGTACTCCTTGCCCGCGAAGACGACCAGCGGCACGCCTTCGGCCTGATAGCGCATCGCCGCCTCGTAGATCGAGAGCTCCTCGCCCGAGGGGAAATGCCGGGTGTTGCCACCCTCCTTGCCACCCAGCATCTGGTTCCTGATGCGGATGTTGGCGAAGGTGGCGCGCATCATCACCTCGTGGTTGCCGCGGCGCGCGCCGTAGGAGTTGAACTCGGCCGGCTTGACCTGATGCTCGACCAGGTAGCGGCCGGCCGGGCTCTTCTGGGCGATATCTCCGGCGGGCGAGATGTGGTCGGTGGTGATCGAATCGAGGAACAGGCCGAGCACGCGCGCCGAGACGATGTCGGTCAGCGGCTCGGGCGTGCGCGTCATCCCCTCGAAATAGGGTGGGTGCTGGACGTAGGTCGAGCCCGCCCGCCAGCCATAGGTCAGGCTCGGCGCGCCGCTGATCCGCTGCCAGCGCTCGTCGCCCTCGAAGACGTCGGCATAGCGGGTCTCGAACATCTCGCGCGTGATGGTCGTTCGCACCAGCTCGGCGATTTCGGCCGAGGTCGGCCAGATGTCGTTCAGATAGACCGGCTTGCCGTCTTGATCGAGGCCGATGTCGTTCGACGTCAGATCGACCAGCAGCGAGCCGGCGAGCGCGTAGGCAACGACCAGCGGGGGAGAAGCCAGATAATTGGCCTTCACATCCGGATTGACGCGGCCCTCGAAGTTGCGATTGCCCGACAACACGGCCGCCGCGACGATGTCGTTGTCGCGGATCGACTTCGCGATCGGCTCGGAGAGGGGGCCGGAATTGCCGATGCAGGTGGTGCAGCCATAGCCGACGATGTTGAAGCCGAGCGCCTCGAGGTCGGCCAGCAGCCCCGCCTTGGTGAGATAGTCGGTGACGACCTGGCTGCCCGGCGCGAACGAGGTCTTGACCCAGGGCGAGACGGTCAGCCCCTTGGCGCGGGCATTGCGTGCGAGCAGGCCGGCGGCGATCAGCACCGAGGGGTTCGAGGTGTTGGTGCACGACGTGATCGCCGCGATCACCACGTCGCCGTGGCCGAGCGCATGGTCGCGGCCTTCGACCGAGAACGGCTTCATCGCCTCGCCGGGCTTCCCGAACTCGCCCTCGAGCGCCTTCAGGAACCCGCCCTCGACGTTCTTCAGCGCCACCCGGTCCTGCGGGCGCTTGGGACCGGCGAGCGAGGGCTCGACGCTGCCGAGATCGAGGGTCAGCATGTCGGTGAACACGGGATCGCTGGACTTGGCTTCCCGGAACAGGCCCTGCGCCCTGGCATAGGCCTCGACCAGCGCG
>JANNSW010000096.1:0-15100 GCA_031403055.1 Hyphomicrobiaceae bacterium
CGCGTGGTTGACCTCCTTCGACCAGCCGCCCTCCTTGTCGCCGAACAGGTTGCGGCCGGTTTTCGCATCCTGGATCGAATAGTTGATGTGCGCGCCCGACCGCCAGTCGCCGATCGTGAACTTTGGCATGTAGGTGACGAAAAACCCGTGGCGCTTGGCGATCTCCTTTAGGAGAATCCGCAAGTAGGTGAGGCGATCGGCCATCTCGATCACCTGCGTATAGCCGAAGTCGAGCTCGAACTGGGAGTAGGCGCCTTCCGCGACTACGTCGTGCAGGTCCCACTTCAGCTCGCCGAGGATGTCGATGAGATCGCCCAGAAACGGCATCGAGTCGATCGTCGACTCGACATCGTAGCCCCAGGCCTGCCGGCGCGGCTTGCGGCCGTTGGCGAGCGGAGGGTCCCGGTCGAAGGCTTTGATGGGCCGGCCGTTCTCATCCAGCCGGAGCACCATGAACTCGGGCTCGATGCCGGCCATGGGTTTGTAGCCCGCATCCATTGCGGACTGGAACTGACGCTTCAGGGCCGAGCGTGGGCAGTGGCCGTAGGGTTTGCCCTGCCAGTAGAGATCGGCGAAGATGAAGGCTTGCGTCTTCTCCCACGGGCAGGGATAGACCGCGTCCAGATCGGGGATCATGATCTGGTCAGGGTCGGCCGGCCCGAGCTCGGGAACGAACGAGATCGAGTGGGCCGCGAACTGGGGGCCCTTGCCGAGGCACAAGGCCTCGAAATCCCAGATCGGCACGGGCTTGGTCTTCGGAATTCCCAGCAGATCGATCCAGCACGACATGACGTATTTCACGCCCGCCGCTTCCAGCTGTTTTTTGACTTCCGCGATCTTGGGCCGGTTGCGCTCGATCGCAGCTTCCATTGAATCGTAATAGTATTTTGCCATGGGACGTATGCCTCCCTACGCGGTCAAGATGGTGTTTCCCAGTTTTTCTTAAGCAGAAACTGGTTCTTCATGCTCTTCAAACCAGTCATGGTTTCGACCGATGCGATATCGGGCTTGCCATGGATATGCTTCTCGAGAAAACGAACGAGTGCGTCGCGCTCCTCGCTGACGATCTCCACCAGCAGGTCGTAGCGGCCCGAGACCCAGAGGATGTAGACGACCTCAGGTTGGGCGGCGAGCCGCCCGGCGACGCTTGCCGGTGTTGCCGATGCGCCAACCTTCAGCCCGAGCATCGCGTCGGTCTCGTACTCGGCGGCGCCTGGATCGACGAGGGCGACGATCCGCATTTCTCCCGCCTGCCGCATGCCGCTGACGCGATTGCGGATCGTTCCCTCCGATACGTTCAGCGCGGCGGCGATTTCGGCGAAGGGCCGGCGGCCGTCCTCCTCGAGCATGCGGACGATCATCCGATTCAGCTTGTCGGACGCAGAGGTGAGGTCGCTCGACCGCGGCGGCGTGCTCTGGCCAGAGCGGCGCTCGCTGTTGGCGCCCACCAGCTTCAAAGGGCTCTCGATCCGCCTCGACATCTGATCGTACCGCGTCCTGGCCAAGACATGCGAGTTTCGTATTGCGCAACCCTTACGGCAGATGTTACGAATTCGTCAAGGCATCGTTTGATGGGTTGCGAATTTCGCATCGAAATGACGCCGCCGGGTTTCGAGTTGGAAAGCGAGGCTGACCCATGACCGTCGATCTCCCATTGCGCACCAACGCAGCCGCCTTCGCCGGATACCGGCAGGCGCAGCAGCCCGATTTCGACCATGAGCTGGCCGAGACCGGGCCCGGAACACCCGGCGGCGAGTACTTTCGGCGCTACTGGCATCCGGTGGCACTGGCCTCCGAGATTGGCGAGCTGCCGCGTCCGGTCCGCGTGCTGAGCGAAGACCTGGTGCTGTTCCGCACGACATCGGGCAAGATCGGGCTCGTGCATCGTCATTGCCCGCATCGCCGTGCGTCCTTGGTCTACGGCAAATGCGAGGATCGCGGCATCCGCTGCTGCTATCACGGCTGGCTGTTCGCGCCGGACGGCGAGATCCTCGAGACGCCCGGCGAGGCGGCGGGTCCCGGACCTGCCGCCGACGTGCGCGCCCGCACCCGCCTCGGCGCCTATCCGGTGGTCGAATACAACGGCCTCGTCTTCGCCTATCTCGGGCCACCCGACGCAATTCCAGAATTTCCCGAGTACGACGCCGCCGCCGTGCCGGGCATCACGACCCGCCCCTATCGCGTCGACTACAACTGCAACTGGCTGCAGGTGCTCGATGCGATCATGGATCCGATCCACACGTCCTTCCTGCATAGCCAGAACGCGGGAGCACAATTCTCCGAGGGCCTCGCCGAGATCGGCGAGCTCGAGATCTTCGAGCGCGGGCTGCAATTCCTCGGCAGCAACACGCGGCGCGTCGGCGATCATGTCTGGGTGCGTGTGAACGAGCTCATCCTGCCGAATTTCACCCAGGCCGGCGCGGCCTTCCAGGCCGACGGCACGCGCCCGCACTATTTCGGCCGCAGCTCGTTCACCCGCTGGGTCGTGCCGGTCGACGACGAGCATTCCGTGAGTCTTGCCTGGGCGAACTTCGGCGAGCGGGGCGATCCTCCGAAGTACGACAGCAAGGAGGGCTGCGAGTTGATCGAGCAGGGCGAGATCGTCGACCGCTCCATGGAGGAGCGCCAGCGTCGGCCAGCCGATGCCGAGGCCGTCGAGGGCATGGGGCCGATCAGCGCCCACAAGGGCGAGAACCTGATGCCGACGGATCGCGGCGTGTCGCTCTATCGCCGGCGGGTGCGCCAGCTGGTGAGGGCGCTTGGCGAGGGCAAGGCTCCGCCGCAACCGCAGCAGGTCCGCGGTGAGCCGGTGCGCACCTATGGCCAGGACAGCGTGATGCGCCTGCCCATGCGCAACGGCGACGACCGGGCGTTCCTCAAGTCCGTCGGCGCGGCGGTCATGGAGGCAGAATTCAAGCTCGAGGCGCTGCCGCTCGCCGAGCGCGACACGCGGATCATCTCGATGTTGAAGGAGACCGAAAGCCGGGGCGCGCCATGAGCTCTGGGTCCGGCAAGATCCGCGTCCACGTCAAGAACAACCGCTGGTCGCCCGGCTCGTTTCCCAACACGCCTGAAAGCGAGAGCGTGTTCACGATCACCGGCGAGCGCTTCCGTTCGGTGCTCGAGGAGTTTCCCGATCTCGCGGCAAGGATCGAGCTCTGCACGGATTGGGATGAGGATCACTTCGCCCAATCCATGGCGACGACCGAGGTGCTGCTGACCTGGAACCTGCCGACTGCCAACCTCGCAACCGTCGCTCCGAAGTTGAAATGGATCCACTGCATCGGCGCCGGCGTCGAGCACATGCTGCCGCTCGATTGGTTGCCGCAGCAGGTGGCATTGACCAACAACAAGGGCGTCCACGCCGAGAAAGCCGGCGAGTATGGCCTGATGGCCGTGCTGATGCTGCACAATCGCATGACGGCGATCGTCACCAACCAGCGCGAGCGGCGGTTCGAATCCCTGTTCGGAACGCCGATCGCCGGCCGCGCGATCGTCATCGTCGGCACCGGCAGCCTCGGCGGCTCGGCAGCGCGGAAGCTTAGCACCCTCGGGGCGCACATCATCGGCGTCAACCGTCGCGGCGGAGCGGTCGAGGGCTGCAGCGAAGTGGTGACATACGACCAGCTCGATGCGGTGCTGCCCAAGGCTGACATCCTCTATCTCGCGGTGCCGGAGACGCCAGAAACGCGCGGTCTGATCGATCGGCGGCGCTTAGGACTGCTGAAGCGGACGTGCGGGATCGTCAACATCGGCCGGCAGTCGGCCATGGACTACGATGCGCTCTGCGACAAGCTCGAGGCCCGCGAGCTTGGCGGCGCCATTCTCGACGTGTTCTCGCCTGAGCCGCTCGATCCCAAGTCACGGCTGTGGGCGACACCCAATCTGATCGTCACGCCGCACGTTTCCGCCGATGACGGCGAGAGCTACGTGCCGCTCACGCTCAATTTGTTCTTTCGGAATCTCGAGCTTTTTGCCGCTGGAAAGCCGCTCCTCAATCAGGTCGATCGGGCGCTCGGCTATTAGGACAGCCAGAACAATAACTGAATCTTTTTCGCGAGCGGTTGTGCCTTGGCGTAGGGTGCAATAGGCACCTTCGCCGTATTGCACCTTCGGCCAGCGTTGAGATCCGGGGTGGTGCAATACGGCCTGAAGAAGGCCTATTGCACCCTACAGATCCCGTGCTCGACTTGACGACAACACGTAGTGGTTATTGTTCGGAGTGTCCTTAGTCCCCGTTGAACTGCTCCAATTGCCGATGAGTGCGACAAACCGCCCCTGAGGCGTGCTTGATCTCGCCATTGTTCCGCGCGATGCCCCATGCCGCACGCTGGGAACCCTCGAGGCTCCCCGGCGTTTGCCTCCCAGTCGGTCGCACCGGCTGCGTTTTCAGTCGGTCCGGCTGTGAGCGCCCAACCCAAAACACTCCCAAACGAGGATCATGAGATGATGAGAGCACTCGGTTTCGCCTTGCTCGCGGCATTGGCCATCGTCAGCACGTCGGCCCTTGCCACCCGAGCCGAGGCCTACGCCCAGTCCGGCATCGCCTCCTACTACTCCTCGCCGCAAATGACGGCGAGTGGCGAGCGCTTCAATCCCGGAGCCATGACCGCCGCCCACAAATCGCTGCCGATGGGTACGCGCGTCCAGGTCACCCATGTGAAGAGCGGGCGCAGCGTGATCGTGCGGATCAACGACCGTGGGCCCTTCGTGAAGGGCCGCATCATCGACCTGTCGCGCGCCGCGGCTGGCAAGCTCGGCATCAGTGGCGCCGGCCTGGGGCAAGTGCGCATCACGGTGCTCGGCGGCGGCGGCAAGAAGGGTTCCAAAGCGATCCGCACGGCCCACGTGAAATCGAAGGGCAAGGCGATCCGCATGGCTTCGCGCTCGAAGCGGCGCACCGTTGCCGGCAGCCGCAAGAAGCCAAGGCCCGTGGTCATCGCCGCCGCCACGTTGAAGGGAGCCAGGGCTTTCAACGCACTGCGGTAATCGAGGCGGGGGGCGGGTCAGGTCGATCCGCCCCATTCCTCAGCGTATCAGCGCAAGAGCAATCGCCGGAAACGCCACGATCAAGGCAACGCGCACGAACTCGGCAATCAGGAACGGGATCATGCCTTTCGCCGTCTCCCACATGGAGACGTCCTTGGCGAGCCCGTGAATGACATAGATGTTGAGCCCGACCGGGGGATGGATGAGGCCGAGCTCGACCGCGATCAGCGCGATGATGCCGAACCAGATGGCGGTTTCCTCTGATGTCATGCCAAAGTCGAGGCCCATGACAACCGGGAAGAGAACCGGAATCGTCAGGAGGATCATGCTGAGGCTGTCCATCAGGCAGCCGAGCAGGATGTAGATGACGACGATCGCGGCCATGATCAGATAAGGCGAGACGCCGAGGCCAGCGACGCTCTCGGCCATCTGCATCGGCAGATGCGTGCGGGCGAGGAACGCGTTGTAGAACTCGGCGCCCAGCAGGATGAGGAAGATCATGCCGGTCTGCTCGGCGGTCGACTTGAAGGCGTCGAGCAGCCCCTGGCGGCTCATGCCGCCGAGGAGTATCGCCGCCAAACCGGTCGCGAAGGCACCGACCGCTGCCCCCTCGGTCGGGGTGAAGATCCCGCGTCCGAAGAAGAAATCCCCGTTCATGCCGAGGAACACCGTGAGGAAGATCAGCACGATCGGCCACATCCCGAGAGCGAGGCTGACCCGCTCTGCGGCGCCGCGGCGGGGCTGCGGTGGCGCGCTCGCCGGATCGAGCCAGACGGATGCCCGGATGGCGATGAGGAAGCCGATGATGGCGAGCCCCGCCGGGATGATCGCCGCAAGAAAGAGCTTCGCGACGTTCTGCTCGGTCATCACCGCGTAGATCACGAGCGGCACCGACGGTGGCACCAGGATGCCGAGCGTGCCGCCGGCCGCGAGCGAGGCGGTCGAGAGCGCTCCCGAATAACCGTAGCGGCGCATCTCGGGTAGCGCGACACGTCCCATGGTGGCGGCCGTCGCGAGCGAGGAGCCGCAGATCGTGCCGAAGGCGGCGCAAGCCCCGATCGCAGCCATGGCGAGCCCGCCCGGGCGATGGCCGACGATCGCGTTCATGCCCTGGAACAAACGGCTCGCGAGCCCCGAATGCGCCGCGATGTTGCCCATCAGCAGGAAAAGGGGGATCACCGAGAACGAGTAGTTGGCGAACACGTCGAAGGTGGTCGTCTTGGCGAAGGCAAGCGTCGGATCGATGCCGCCGACCGCGACGAGGCCGCCGAGGCCGACTGCGAGGAGCGCGACGGCGATCGGCACGCGGGCCGCCAGCAGCATCAGGAGCAGAACGAAGCTGAGGCCGCCGAGTGCGGGGAGCGGCATCGGGTCAGCGCCCGGCGGGTGATGACGGCGCCATGCTCGCGATCCGCTGGCCGTCCTCGACGATGGTGGTGGCGATGGCGGCCACGAGCATGCCGAGTGAGAGGAGAACGAGCCCGAAGGGCGCCCATTCGGGTATCCGAAGCACCATGCTCTGATCGCCTTGCACGAGCTTGTCGAGGAAGGCGAGCGCGAGCTGACGCAGCAGGACGATCGCGATCAGCAGGAACAGGAGATTGGCAAGCAGGTCGAGCATGGCACGGCTCCGCTCGGACAGTCCCTGCGTGACCACATCGACGATCACGTTCGCGCGCTTCAGCTGGCAATAGGGCAGGAAAGCAAAGACGGCAACCGCCGTGCCGAGCTGGGCGATCTCGACGTCGCCCGGAACACCGATGGGCCTGAGCTCGAGCCCGGCGAGGCCGAGCAGCAGCGGCAGGTTGCGCGCCGCGATCGAGAGGCTCGAGATCACAATGATCGCGGCGAGCACAGCCCCGCCAGCGAGCGCGAGCCAGAGAGCGACACGCTCGATCACATCGCGTACCCGGCCAAAAGCCGCCATCAAGGGCTTACCGCGAACTCGGCGATGCGGGCCCTCGCCGCCGCAACCAGACCTGCCCCGTCATCGCCCGCAGCCGTCCGGTCCGCGATCCACTTGTCGATGACCGGCGCGGTCGCTGCCTTCCAGGCATAGAGATCAGCGCCATCGACCTTGGTGACGACACCGCCCTTGGAGGCGACCGCATCCCGGCCGAGCTGGTCCCACTCGTCCCACCTCTGGCCCGCTTCCACCGAAAGCGCGAGGCCGGAGTTGTCGTCCATCACCTTCCGCAGGTCAGCGGGCAGCTTGTCGTAGGAAGCCTTGTTCATGACGAACAGGAACACCGCCGTGTAGAGCGCGCGGTCGCCCATCCATTCGGTCACGTGGCTCGTCAACTCGTGCACCTTGAAGGCGGGCACCACCTCGTAGGGGAACATGACGCCGTCGACCACGCCCTTGGCGAGCGCTTCGGGCACACCGGGGGCCGGAATGCCCTGGGGCAAAGCACCCAGCAGCGCCAGCGTGTCGTTGATGGTGCGCGAGGGGACGCGGATCTTCAGGCCGGCGATGTCGGCAGGCTTTACCACCAGCTTGTCCTTGACAAAGAGGTTGCCTTTGCCGTGCGCCGAGATCGCCAGCACCTTCACGTCCTTCAGGTCCGCGACCGCGTGCTCCCGCGCGTAAGCCCAAAGCGCCTTCGAGGTGATCTCGCCCTTGTCGGAGGCAAGGAACGGCAGCTCGAACACCTCGAGCCGCGGAAAGCGGCCCGGCGTGTAGCCGGCGAGCGTCCAGGCGATGTCGACGACGCCTTCCCTGGCCTGGTCGAAGAGTTGCGGCGCCTTGCCACCCAGCTGCATCGAGGGATAGACCTCGATTTTGATGCGGTCGCCGGAAGCTGCTTCGACGCGTTTGGCCCAGGGCTCGATCCAGCCGCGATGCTCGATGCCGACTGCGGGGAGGAAATGGTGAAGCTTCAGCGTCACCTCTTGCGCCGCCGCCGGTCCGATAGCGCTCGGCAGTGTCAGCAGGCAGGCGAGAACGAGGGCAACGAAACGCATGGCAGCAGGCCTCCAGTCAGGCGGCTCGGGGATGACCCTGGCGCCGGGCGCGGCTGCTATGGCATTCAATCGGGGCCCTGTCGCGTCCTTTCGCGACATCGTGGTGACGCGCTCAGTTCGAGGCGACCAACCCGACGTCGGATGGCGACGCGCTCCACGGGACGCCAGCCTCACCCTCCGCGAGGCCGCGGGCATAGAGCTCGCGCATATAGTCGAGATCGAACGGCTCGCGGCTCTTCATGTCGAAGTCCTCGGGGACCGCAGCCAGATTGAAGCCGATCCCGGCACTGTTGGTCTCGAGCCGCAGACGCAGCAGATCGCCCTGCCACTGGGACCGGATCAGGGTCTGCAGCGAGCGGGCTGCGATCTTGAGGGTCGCGGGCTCGACTGGCTCATACTCCGCGCCGATCTTGCCGTTGGAGATGACATAGAGCTGGCGGTCGATCCTGGCGACCGGGGTTTGTCCCGCCGTCAGCACCGGTGCCGGCAGGAAGAACACCTCGGCGGTGGTGCCGCCATCCACATGCATCTCCTCGTGACGGCCGCCGCCGGCTTCCACATCGATGAAGACTGGCGGGAAAACGCCGGGAATCGCCGTCGAAGCGAGCAGCACATTGCGGAACAGCTCGGCCGATCCAGGCTCCCCGCTCGCCGCGATCGCGCCCATGTCCCAGATCACCGGGCGCTGGGCATCGAGGTTGGTGGTGCCCACCAGCAGCCGCCGGCCACGCCGATGCTGATGAGCGATCTCGGCAATCATCTGCTCCGTCACGTACAGGGCGAGCAGATCCTTCAACTGCGAGTTCTCGGTGATGGCGATGCCGCCGAGCAGCCCGGTTACGATCTGCGGTGTCACCAGCTGGCTGGTGCTGTAGTTGGTGTAGATCTCCGTCAGCTGGCGGTCATAGGCGGGTCCAAGAAAGGCAAAGGGAGCGATCAGCGCCCCGGTCGAGATGCCGGTGACGATCTCGAACTCGGGGCGGCGCCCGCTGCGTGACCAGCCGACCAGCAGGCCCGCGCCGAATGCGCCGTCGCTGCCACCGCCAGAAAGTGCGAGATAGCTGAGCGAAGCCACTTTGCCCTGCAGCAGTCCTGGCCGGGAACCGCGGATCTGTGCGGCGCGTTCCGCCACGATGGCGTCCAGATTGGGTGGGACCTTGTCGCCCCAATAGCGCACCGTTTGAAAACCCTCGACGCTGGCGCCCTCGACGAAGCTGATGGGCACAGGGTTGCGCGTGATCGAGGTGCCGCACGCCGCAAGCAGGCTCGCGGCCGCCAACACGATCGCCCATCGCAACAGATACGCCACGTCGCCCCCGAGCTCTCGAGCTTGGCCCGCTTCAGGAGTCTCGACGCTCCCCGAGGACCACTCGCTTCCTCGAGGATGCTAGTCGAAGCCTGCGCGAAACGCCATGGGGTGCGGCGCCGCCGGCGGGCGCGTAATCATCGATCCGAGTGTAGCGGGGAGCCTCTTGGCGAGCCCATGGTCGCGGCGAAACTGGCTTCGTTGCCCGGCGGCATTCAAGGCCGCCGGCTGCGCCCGCCTTCCGGTTGTGCTGCGAATCTTCGGGCGATCCACGGCACGCACGCGGGTTATCGACCGCGAGCACGTTGATTCGGGCGCTGGATACTGGTATGCCGTAGCCAAGCGGGACGATCAATTCGAATGGGATGATCGGAAGGCCCCAGCAATCTGGCCAAGCACGACGTTTCGTTCGATCTCGCGCGGCTGGTATTCGAAGATCCGCTGGCTAATGAGCGAGCAGACGAGTGCTCAGGCGAAGACAGAACCGTCACAACCGGCAACGCAAATGGCGTACTGCTGGTGGCCGTATCAACTGAGCGCGACGGCAGAACACGTATCATCTCGGCCCGAAGGGCGACACCCCATGAACGCAAGACATTTGAAAGCTGACGTCGCGCGCGCTCTGAACAAGACCGATGAGGAGATCGTCGCGGCGGCGCGTGCCGATCGCGACAATCAGCCATCGACCGACGAGCAACTGGCACAAATGCGACGCGTGTCACAGGCCAAGCGTATTCGCCGCAAATTGGGCCTCAGTCAAGAGGCGTTTGCCAAGCGCTTTCAGATCCCGCTCGGAACCTTGCGCGACTGGGAGCAGCATCGGCGCGAGCCGGATCAGGCGGCCCGGGCCTATCTGATCGTGATCGAGCGGGAGCATGCCGCAGTCGACCGAGCGCTCGCGGCTGCTTTCGTCTAGAGTACGGAGCCTCCAGCTCTTGCCGGCTAAACTGTCGTGGCCGAAGATGCATTGGCTCAGGAGGCAGTCTTCAGCGAATTCGTCTCTGTGGCAAATTCCCTGTTAGCCGGGATTTTGCTGGGAAATTTGCCCGAGTTGGGCAATTCCTGGCATTCATCTAGGTGATAACTCTTTGATTCTACGTGACGATCGACAGGAATTCACTTGCCATTGGAACAGGGAACTCTCTGGATCGATCAGGGGCTTTGAGCTCGAGAACAGGCGAGGGCGCTGGCCCGAAGGGCCTGATCGACGCTCGAGCCTCCGAGGATGGCACGTCTCTTGCTCAAACCGGGCTTTGGCCGCTTTGGCTCGGAAGGGCATGGACATGCGGCCGGCTGACTTCGGAGCGATCCCAGTATGGCCTCGAGATTTGCAGGTCTCGATGGACTCGAGATGACCGGTGTCGAGCTCTACTTGCAGCGAGGCGAGTACGTCTCGCCGCAATGGCTCGCCAAGGCGATCCGTCGCCGCGGCGCAAAGCCTATCCCGCCGATGGTCGAGGCCTGTCTCTGCGATGTCCTCGAAGGCAAGATCGCAAAACCGAGGGGACGGCATGCTCAGCTCACGAAGGACGAATTGCTTATCTGGCGTCTGCAGGCGAGCGTGGCAGAGAGCTGGCTCTATCGCCGGTACCTCTCGTGGCTGCACAAGCGCAAGCAACGCTACGGCCACCTCAACGGGTGGAAGCAGATCAGGCAAGCCGACTTCTGGATCGGCCCGCCCAACGAGCGGGCAGCGCGAATGGTCGCAAGGAGCATGGGCAAAGGCGCGAGGTCCTGGCGAAGCGTACAGAATAGGATTTCTTCACGGAAATACCCTGCGAATTGTTGTGAATGACAGTCTTCAGCTGAGTTCCTAACTCTATCTGAAACTTCAGATGGAGATTTGAATTGGCGCAACTGTGCGTGGAGTACCTGCCTCCTGCCTCTCTCGTGCCCTACGCCCGCAACCCGCGGACGCATTCGAGGAAGCAGATCCGGCAGATCGCTGAGAGCATTCGTCAGTTCGGCTGGACGAACCCGATCCTGATCGACCGCGACGGCGGCGTGGTCGCCGGCCATGGGCGGCTCGAGGCGGCCAAGCTCATCGGGCTCTCCGAAGTGCCGACCATCTGCCTCGACCAGATGTCGGATGCTGCGAGGCGCGCTTATGTGATCGCCGACAACAAGCTCGCCCTCAATGCTGGTTGGGATGAGGACCTGCTGCGGCTCGAGCTGCAGGGGCTGATTGACCTCGACTTCGATGTGACGATCACCGGCTTCGAGATGGCCGAGATCGACATCGTGCTGCAGGGCAACGTTACCACGACCGATCCGCAGGACGATGTCCCGGATCTCGACCCGGGCCTGGTCGTCGTGCGGCCGGGCGATCTGTTCAGGCTGGGCGAGCATCGGCTGCTGTGCGGCGATGCGCGGGACGAGACCGCGTATGCGACCTTGCTTGGTGGTGAGCAGGCCCAGATGGTCTTCATCGATCCCCCCTACAACGTGCCGATCGATGGTCACGTCTGCGGGCTCGGCAGCGTCAAGCATGCCGAGTTCGCCATGGCCTCGGGCGAGATGAGCAGGGCCGAGTTCACCGGCTTCCTTTCTGGCATCTTCAAGCGCCTGGCCTCCCACAGTCGCGACGGTTCGATCCATTTCGTCTGCATGGATTGGCGCCATCTCGGCGAGACACTCGCCGCCGGTCGGGAAGCCTATGGGGAGCTTAAGAACCTCTGCGCCTGGGTGAAGGACAATGGCGGGATGGGCTCGCTCTATCGATCGCAACACGAGCTGGTCCTCGTCTTCAAGAACGGCAGCGCGCCTCACATCAACAACATCGACCTCGGCAAGCATGGCCGCTACCGGACGAACGTCTGGAGCTATCCGGGCGTCAATACGATGCGGCAGGGCCGGCTCGAGGAACTCGCAATGCACCCGACGGTCAAGCCGGTCGCGCTCGTCGCCGATGCCATCCTCGATTGCTCGCGGCGCAAGGGCCTCGTGCTCGATGTCATCGCTGGCTCCGGCACGACGATCCTCGCGGCCGAGCGGACCGGGCGGCAGGCCCGCTGCCTCGAGATCGATCCACGCTATGTCGAGGTCGCGCTTCGGCGCTTCGAGACGGCGACCGGCAAGGCCACGATACATGAAGCGACGGGCCTCGGGCTCGAAGCGCTCCGCGCGGAACGCGAGGCGGAGACGGCCCATGAGTGAGGAATCCGACGGCAAGGACACCGAGGTCGGCTACTGCCGGCCGCCCAAACACACGTGATTCCAGAAAGGCCGCTCGGGTAATCCTCAGGGGCGGCCGAAGGGGCTTCGCAACTTCAAGACCGATGTCGAGGCCATGCTCGAGTCGCCCGTTACGGTCAACACCGAGGGGGGCCCCAGGAAGATCTCGAGCCAGGCCGCGGCGCTTCTGCGACTGAGGGAGAAGGCACTCAAGGGCGATGCCAAGGCGCTCCAGATGATGCTCGAGCTCGCACAGCAGCATGGCATCGAGGAAGGCACCGCCGCAGCGCGAGGCGTCCAAGGCGTCGATGCCGAGATCCTGCGGGCCTACGTCGATAGGAATCAGCCGCAAGCCGCCACTGCCGAGCCGCCTGCAAGGCTCGAGGCAGAAACCGAGCATGACGTTCCAGGTGCATAGCATGACGATGACGATGACGATTGATGATCCGAGCCTCATCGCGGCTGTGTTGCGGACGGACCTCGCGAGCTTCGTTCACAAGACCGCCGACACGCTCGCGCCACGCGCGCACTTCCATCCGGGCTGGCATATCGACGCGGCCGCCTATCAGCTCACGCGCTGCCTCGAGGGCCAAAACCGCAGGCTCCTCATCACCCAGCCGCCGCGCACGCTCAAATCGATCGCGGCCTCGGTTGCCTTCATCGCCTGGTCGGTGGGCGGGAATCCGAGCCTGCGCTTCATCTGTGTCAGCTATTCGCAGGAACTCGCCGCCGACCTCCATCGGCAGTTCCGCCGTGTCGTCGAGAGCCCCTGGTACAAAGACCTTTTCCCGATGGTCCACTGGCGGCGCATGACCGACAGCGAATGCCTCACAGCCTCGGGCGGCGGCCGCATCGCTACCTCCGTCGGGGGCACGCTCACCGGCCGTGGCGCCGACGTCATCGTGATCGACGATCCCCTCAAGGCCGAAGAGGCCGTCTCGGTGGTCGCCCGCTCGTGCCTCCTCGATTGGTATCGCGGCACGCTCCTCTCGCGCCTCAACGACCCCGGGACGGGCGTCATGATCGCCGTCATGCAGCGGTTGCACGAGGAGGATCTCGCCGGGCATCTGATTGAGCAGGGCGGCTGGCATCATCTCGACCTTCCGGCAATTGCGGTCGCCGAAGAGCGCATCCCGATTGGCAATGGGCGCTTCCATCATCGCCGCGAAGGCGACCTGCTCCATCCCGAGCGCCTCTCGCGGCCGACCCTCGATGAACTGAAGGTGGAGATGGGCAGCCTCGCCTTCTCGGCCCAGTCTCAGCAGCGCCCCATTCCGCTCGAAGGCAACCTCATCAAGCGCGAGTGGTTGAAGACCTATGAGCACTGGCCCGAGACAGGCGAGTATCGGCAGATCGTGCAGAGCTGGGATATAGCGACCTCGATCTCAGGAAGCGCGGATTACTCGGTCTGCACGACCTGGTTGATCTGGAGTAACCACTATTATCTGCTCGATGTCTGGCGTGGCCGGATCGATTTTCCTTCGGTTCGGAGGCAAGTCGGCGTCCTCGCGCAGCGGCACGGGGCCGGCACCGTGTTGATCGAGGAAGCAGGTCTCGGTCAATGTCTTCGTCAGGACCTTGTCGACAATCCGTTGCCGGGATTGCCCTGTCCAACCGGCATCAAACCCGTCGGCGATAAGGCGATGCGCCTCGCGACCGCAAGTGCAAAGATCGAGGCTGGCCAGGTTCTCATACCGGCCGACGCTCCCTGGCTCGCCGACTTCCTTCGCGAGCTTCTCGCGTTTCCGGGCGGGCGCCACGACGATCAGGTCGACAGCCTCTCGCAGTTCATCAACTGGCAGGCGAGGCAAGGCGCTGGTGTTCAGAGCGGCGCGCCGTCCGCCGATGCAGCGGGGAGCCTCTTCGAATGTGATGAGGAGTCCGGTACAGTTCTTGAGAACGGGGAACCTGTGGATGACTGGGACGACCATCCCTACTGAATACAATTGCCTCCCGGATTGGCCGATCGGCAACCGATAGGTCCTCCAGCCCGACCAACCTCAAGAACATCCGTTCGCCGAGACGACGATCAGGTCAGCAGTGCAGAGAAAGCGGAAGTCGACGCCACCAGCGACGATGCTCTGAATGCGACACGGAGCTGGCCGGCTGGCCGTATTGCCCTATGGCAGCTTTCTGATACGGTAGCGGAAAATCAGGCAGCCGCTGCAGGTGACGCGCCTGACCCAAACCTGCCCTGAGCTAGTGCAGCATGGGCAGCGCACCATCGAACGCGATACAGAGAAAGCGGAAGTCGCCGGCTCAGCGTCATCCGTACCGGGATCGTCGGGACGGCGTGGCCGCTCTATATCCGACAGCGGACGCTTGGTTGCGCGCACACTCGGCTGGAGAAGCACTGATCTTTGGCGGCCCGACAACAAGGACCAACACCGGGCGCTGAAATGTGCCGCAGGTGACCTCAAAGAGAAACTACATCGGAAAAACAGAGTGATTAGATGCCGAACGTCGATTGACTGTAGCAACGTAGCCCAGCGCATTCTCTTATATACTGTTAGTGATTTAGGCAGCCCATCCCCGACGCCAGCTTCATCCCGATTCTTGCGCCTCAAGGACTTCCCATTTCTATCCGATCTCAACAATCAGGCTGAGGCCGGCGAGGTGCAGCCCTTCATACAAGTGCTCACGATCGCGAAATGTTGCGAACGGCAG
>JANNSW010000097.1:0-4312 GCA_031403055.1 Hyphomicrobiaceae bacterium
CGATCCTGTGCATCCGGGCCGGCTCGGCGAGACGGTGACGCTGGAGCAGGGCATCGCGGCGGCGCGCCTCACGGGCATCAACGCGCTTGCCGGCATGAAGCAGGCACTCGGCGATCTCGACCGCGTGACAGGGCTGATCAAGTCGCTCTGCTTCGTCGCCGCGGCACCGACCTTCACCGACGTGCACAAGGTCTCGAGCGGCATGACGGATTTCCTCGCCGAGGTGTTCGGCCGCGACATCGGCATCGGCTGCCGCGCGACGATCGGGATCCAGGTGCTCGCACGCAACAATTGCTTCGAGACGTGGATGGAAGTCGAGTTCCGTTGAGCGCATCGGGGGGATTGCGTATGCCTGTGTGCAGGCCGTGGAGCAGTGTTGCCGAGTGATATAACACATAACATTGACGGCGACGGCCGCCTGTGCACTAATTGAGAATGAGGGTCGCGATGGAACTACCGACCTCGTACCCCTCGGGAGGAACGACAAGGCGAATTCGCCGCACGAAGCGATGCCTTCACACGCCCACCGGCGAAGTGAGCCTGTCGCCAGCGACAAGGAGGAGCCACGCATGCGCGTGAAGAATTTCTTGGGAGCAACGGCAATTGCCGCTGCAGCCCTTTCGTTTGGTATCTCGGCGGCGGTCGCCGAGACGAAGGGTCCGGTCACGGACGAGCTCGGTGTCGTCGAGATTCCGGCCGGTGCGCCGATCACGATCGGCGCCTATTGGGTGATCTCTGGTGCGGATGCCGCACTCGGCATCGACTCCAAGCGTGCCGTCGAGATCGCGATCGACGACATGGGCGGCAAGATCAAGGGTCGCGATGTCCAGCTGATCGTCGAGGACGACAATTGCAACGCCGAAGGCGGCCAGACGGCCGGCACCAAGATCGCGGCCATTCCCAACGTCGTCGGCGTGCTGGGCGGAGCTTGCTCGAGCGCAACCAGGGCAGCGGCGCCGATCCTGTGGAAGCAAGGCATCCTCAACATCTGCACGGCCTGCACAGCGGCCACACTGACCGCGCCTGACCGCAAGCCCGACTATTTCGGGTTCCTGCGCACGATCTACTCGGACGCCGACCAGGCTGCCAACGACGCCAAGTGGTTCCGCAACGAGCTGAAGTGCGACACGATCGCAACGATCCATGACGGCAGCCCGTATGCCCAGGGTCTAGCCGAGGAAGCAGCCGCGAACTTCGTAAAGCTCGGCGGCACGATCGTCGCGAGCGAAGCGGTTGCGCCGACCGACGTCGACATGCGGCCGGTGCTGACCTCGATCGCCACCAAGAAGCCTTGCGTGCTCTACTTCCCGATCTTCATCGCGGCAGGCGCGCAGATCGCGAGGCAGGTGGGTGAGATCGCCGATCTCAAAGGTACCCACGTCATCGGTGGCAGCGCAATGCAGGCTCCAGGCTTCCTCGAGGCGGCGGGCGATGCGGCCAAGGGCTTGCGGATCACGAACCTCGACATCTCGGCGGATGTTCTCGGCAAGGCTTATCCGGCGTTCGTCGAGAAGTATAAGACGAAGTACGGCGAGCCGCCGGTCCAGTCCTTCCACGCCCAGGCCTATGACGCCATGGCGTTGCTGGCGGCGGCGATCGACAAGGTCGCAGTCGAGGACGGCGGCAATCTCTATATCGGCCGCAAGGCGTTGCGCGACGCAGCGTTCGCGACGAAAGGCATGGACGGCCTGGGTGGGCCGATCAACTGCAACGAGCATGGCAGTTGCGGCGCGTTCAACTTCGCCGTCTACGAGTTCACGGACGGCAATCCGGCTTCGTTCAAGGCGGGCGAGAATCCGAAAAAGATCTACCCGAAGTGATCGCGGATAGCGCTTGACCTAGCACAGACGAATTGCTCCGGCCGCAGGCGGAATGTGCGCGGCGGCCGGAGTGTCTGGTAAAACTCGATCGAACCCAGTCTCATTTGAACCGAAACCAGCTTTTTGCCGCTGTGCGAAGGCCAGCCTTGCGGCATTGGCGATGCGAGCCAGAGACCACGATATGACGGCGAACAGTGCTGCTGCGGGTGCGGTCAAATCGAGACCTAGTTGGTTCAGCGGCATGCATCGCATCACCTTCGTCGACATCATTCTCTGGGCATTGCGGCTGCTCGTTGTCGTCGTGGTCGTCGGCGGCACCTGGGGCACGCTCGTCAAGGGCACCTATTCGGCCGAGCAGTGGTTCGACCTGACCATGTTCGGGCTGACGATCGGGGGCATCTATGCGCTGATCGCGCTCGGCTACACGATGGTCTACGGCATTCTGCGCCTCATCAATTTCGCCCATGGCGACATCACGATGACCGGCGCGTTCTCAGCGTATTTCCTCGCGCGCAGCTTCGACCAATCCGGCTTCCTCGATGCGTGGCCAGTTACGTCGATGCTGCTGATCATGCTGTTGTCGATGACCGTCTGCACGGTCACGGCGCTGATCGTGGAGCGGATCTGCTATCGGCCATTCCGGCATGTGGCGACGCTGGCTCCACTGATCTGCGCGATCGGGGCTTCCTTCGTCCTGCAGCAGGTCTTTCGCGGCATGTACGGATCGACGGTGCGATCCTATCCCGATCCGGAATGGCTGAAGGGCACGATCGACTTCTTCGGCTTCCAGGTGCCGCTGGTGCAGCCGCTGGTGATCGGCACAGCGCTCGGCGCAATGCTGTTCCTCTATCTGATCGTGCAGCGGACCAAGATGGGCATGGCGATGCGCGCCGTATCGGAGGACCGCGATGCGGCGGCCTTGATGGGGATCGATGCCAACAGGGTGATCGTCTTCACTTTCATTCTCGGCGCCAGCATGGCCGGCATCGGCGGGGTGCTCTACTGCTTCGTCTACAAGCAGATCTACCACTTCATGGGGTTCATCCCGGGCATCAAGGCGTTCGCCGCAGCGGTGCTCGGCGGCATCGGCAGCATTCCCGGCGCAATGATCGGCGGCTTTTTCCTCGGGGTGGTCGAGTCGGTCGGGCCGGCTTTGTTCCTCGACGGGTTTGGTATCACGGCGCCCTATCAGTTGCGCGATCTGATCGCATTTACGCTGCTGGTGATGGTGCTTGTTTTCAGACCATCTGGTCTGATGGGTGAGAAGCTCGCCCGCAAGCGGGCGTGACGTAGTGCCGTCCCGGTTCGGCTGGGGCGAGGTCGTGCTCAGTGGGGTTGACCGGTTGCTCACAAGCGGGCAGCTGCTGGCTAGGGGAGACTGCCGAGGATGTCGTTCGACGTTGTTGCGTCCAGCCGCGTAGAGCGCGATACGGCAACGCCTTGGGAGCACGCGCTTTCAATTGGGCTCTATTGCGGCATCACGGCGCTCGCGCTGGCGGTGGTCGGAATTCTGTCGCTGTTCATCCAGCGCCCCATCATTGTCAATGTGCTTTCGCTCTCCTACGCGATGCTCGGCGCGTGCTTCATCGTGGCCGGAATGCTGGTTGCCTCGCGCGGCCTTTTTACTAATCCTGTGATGGCAGTGATCGGTGGCACGTTCGCAGGTGCCATTGCTGCTGCGTTTCTCGGCACGCTGGCGCTGGTGATGAGCATCGTAAATCTGCGACCAGTGTTCTATGTGCTCGATGCCGCATTGTTGAAGCTCCTCACCTTCCAGATGCCATCAGTGGCGCTCGGTGCGGCCACCATGGTCGGGCTCGGTGCGGCGCTTGGCGCTTTCGGCGCTGTCATCGTCTTGCTTCCCAGCGTCCTGCGGCGGCCGGTCTCGGCGGCACTGATCGGAGCGACCTGCGCGGGCCTGTTCCAGGAGCTCATCCGGATCCTGTTGGTCAACAGCGTGGCGACCAAGTGGCTGCACGACCTGATCTACACCTGGACCGGCTTGACGCTGAAGGGGGCCATCATCGTGGCAATCGCGAGTGCGATTGGCATCATGGTCAAGGACGGCATCACCGGCTCGATGCGGATGGCTGGCGTCGACATGGCGGCAACCAAGGCCAAGTACCGCTGGCCGATGCTGATCGTGTCACTGATCGTGATCGGTGTGTTCCCGCTCTATGGCGGCAATTTCGTCGGCCAGGTCTTCCTGATGGTCGGTTTTTTCGCGCTGATGGGAATGGGTCTCAATCTGGAGGTCGGCCTTGCGGGTCTACTGGACCTCGGCTTCGTCGCCTTTTATGCGGTCGGAGCCTATGTGACGGCACTGCTGATGGCTGACAGTCCCTTCGCGCTGGCGCAGCTGTCGTTCTGGGTGGCGATGCCGATCGCCGTGCTCGCCTCGATCGTGATGGGTTTGCTGTTCGGCGTACCGGTGCTGAAGGTGCGCGGCGACTATCTGGCGGTCGCTACGTTGGGACTGGGCGAAATCGTGC
>JANNSW010000098.1:0-2782 GCA_031403055.1 Hyphomicrobiaceae bacterium
GTCTCGACCGTGCTCGCGGAGTACGCCAAGCCCAGCCAGCAATTCCTCGACGGCCGCCTGCGGGAGGTGCCGCCTCGCACCGGCCAGGAGACGATGGACCTGCCTGCCCCTTTCGGCCGTGCCGAGTTCATGTACACGATCCACTCCGAGCCGCTGACGGTGCCGTTCGCGCAGGGGATCGCGGAGAAAGGCATTCGCGAGATGACCTGGAAGCTCTCGCTGCCCGAGCACGAGCACCAGGCCTGGATGGCGCTGGTGAAGGCGGGGTTCGGGGATTTCGAGGACCCGATCGTGATCGGGAATGCCGCGATCAAGCCGAGCGACTTCCTCGACGCGCTGCTGCGGCGCACCCGCGAGCGCAATGCCGCCAGCATGCCGGCGCAGGACTACCACGAGCTGCACTTCGCGATCGGCGAGGGGCGGCGCAATGGCCGGCCGGCGCGGGTGAAGGCGAGCGTCGCCGCCTCCCCCGATCCACTCTATGCCGGCTACGGCGACGCCGCCACCTCGATGTGCATGTCGGTCGGGGTGCAATTGATGCTGCGCAGGCCGCTGCGTCCGGGGGTGCATGCGCCGGAGGAGTACTTCGAGCCGTCCGAGTTCTTCGCCGAGCTGAAGAAACGCAAGTTCAGGGTCGAAGTGGAGGAGACGGCGTTCGACGCCCTGTAGGCTTGAGCCGAGATCCGCGCAGCGGATCGAAGCCCAGCAGACGCGGCGCTGGGCTTAGGCCTGCCATGCCTGCCTCTGCGCCAGCCTTCGTTCGACGCCCTGTAGGCTGGTGCTGAGATCAGCGCAGCAGATCGAAGCCCAGCACACGCGGCGCTGGGCTTTGGCCGGCCTTGCCGGCCTCAGCGCCAGCCTACGGGCACGAGACCAGGCGCAAGACAAAGCCATCGCCGGGATCGCTCCCGGCCATCGCCGCAGCCCACAGAGGAAAGCCAGGCGCCGCCTCAGCGCTTGGAGAACTGGAAGCTGCGGCGGGCCTTGGCCTTGCCGTACTTCTTGCGCTCGACGATGCGGCTGTCACGGGTGAGGAAGCCCGCCTTCTTCAGCACGCCGCGCAGGTCGGGCTCGTAATAGGTGAGCGCCTTGGAGAGGCCGTGGCGCACGGCGCCGGCCTGGCCGGACAGCCCGCCGCCCTTGACCGTGCAGATCACGTCGTACTCGCTCAGGCGGTTCACGGTGGCGAGCGGCTGCTTCAGGATCATCTGCAGCACGGGCCGGGCGAAATACTGCACATGGTCCTTGTCGTTGATGGTGATCTTGCCGTGACCGCGCTTCAGCCAGACACGGGCGATCGCATTCTTGCGTTTTCCCGTCGCGTAGGCGCGGCCGAGGCTGTCGACCTTCTTCTCGTGCTTGGGAGCCTCGACCGGCTGGGCGGGTGCGCCGCCCGTCATCGACCTGAGATCCTCGAGAGTTCTGGGTTCCGTGATCGACATGGGCTCAGGCCTTCCTTCTCGGCATGTTCTTGGGGTTCATCGCGCCGACGTCGAGCTTGACGGGGCCCTGTGCGGCGTGGGGATGGTCGGGTCCGGCATAGACTTTGAGATTGCGGAGCTGGCGGGTGCCGAGCGGGCCCTCGGGCAGCATGCGCTCGACGGCTTTCTCGATCACACGGCCGGGAAAGCGGCCTTCGAGCACCTTGTCGGCGCGCCGCTCCTTGATGCCGCCCGGGTAGCCGGTGTGCCAGAAATAGAGCTTCTGCTTGGCCTTGCGGCCGGTGAAGAGAATTTTCTCGGCGTTGACGATGACGACGTTGTCACCGCAGTCGACGTGGGGCGTGAAGCTCGCCTTGTGCTTGCCGCGCAGAATGCGAGTGATGACGGCGGCGAGGCGGCCGACGACGAGGCCTTCGGCGTCGATCAGCACCCATTTCTTCTCGACGTCGGCTGCTTTCACGGACGTGGTCGTGGTCGTTTGCGGTGTCATGTTGTCTCCAAGTGCTCGAGAGGCCTAGCAGCAGGGCCGCCCGCATCGAGCCGAATGTCCAGGTGTCCGCGGCGCCGCAATCGGCAGCCCAGGAAACGCGACAGTGCTACCGGTGCGAGGGCGCGCTGTCAATGCCATTGAAGAACAAACTATGTAGCAATTACAATGCCTTATTATTGTGGTAATATGTTACCCGCAAAAAAACGCGTGATGGCATTGCCTTCGCGCCGCCTCGATCGTCATGCTGGTGGCGGGTTTCATGTGGTCGGGTATGGCAGCGGGTGGTCGAGGCCAGCCATTGCGGTGGGCCGGGAAGTGCCAACGTGACGAGGAGCGGGTCATGCCGAAGAGTCTGTGGTCGCAAACGATTGTGGCAGCGCTGCTGGCGGCATGGCTCGGGCTCGGCGCGCCGCCGCCGGCCGGGGCCGGCGAGGGCGAGCAAGTCGCCCTCACGCCGGGCCTGGTGCAGGCGATGATGGCCGCCTCCGAGGAGATGTTCAAGTCCCGCGAGCAAGAAGCTGGCGAGGGCGAGGACGAGGCTGGCGCTGCGGGTCGGGACAGCGAGCCCCAGGAGCTCTCGGCCGCGGCGGAGGCCGCGCTCGACACGCTCGTGCGCAAGCATGGCTTTGCCGGCATCGCCGAGTTCGAGCGTGTTTCGGGCAGCGTGATGAGTGCCTTGCAGGCGATCGAGCTGGAGAGCCCGGAGACGATCGCCCAGATCACGGCCGAGATCGCACGCCTCCAGGCCGATGCGAGCATTCCAGCGGCCGAGAAGGACGAGATGCTCGGCTCGCTGCGCCAGCAACTCACGCCCCCCAACATCGCACTCCCCGCCAACCTCGACGTGGTC
>JANNSW010000099.1:0-2320 GCA_031403055.1 Hyphomicrobiaceae bacterium
AGGGTACGTACATGGCGGAATAGCCACCCTCGTGGGTCATCACGATCCGGCCCCCGCACAACTCGCCGGCCGCCTGCATCAGCAGCCGCGTCATGGTGCGGTAGGCATCCGACGAGATCCTCTGGCGCCCGAGCGGATCGACGCCCGAGCCATCGAACCCCGAGGGCACCACGATCAGCTCGGGCTTGAAGCGCTTCAGCGCCGGGATCACCACCCGCTCGAAGGCTGCGACATAGGCGCCGTTGCCCGAGCCGGGCGGCAGCGGGATGTTCAGATTGAAGCCTTCGCCCAGCCCTTCGCCGTTCTCCGCGAGGCCGCCCGAGTCGGGCGGGAAGAGGTTGTCCTGGTGCAGCGAGATCGTCAGCACGCTGGGGTCGCGGTAGAACGCGGATTGGGTGCCGTTGCCATGATGCACGTCCCAGTCGACGGTCGCGACCCGCTTCAGGCCGTGCTTGACCTTGGCATGGTGGATCGCGACGACCGAGTTGCCGAACAGGCAGAACCCCATGCCCGTGGTCGCAGTGGCATGGTGGCCGGGCGGGCGGATGAGAGCATAGGCGTTCGCGACCTTGCCTTCGAGCACCGCATCGAAGGCGACGATGGCACCCCCTGCCGCCAGCAGCGCGATCTCGTAGCTGCCCTTGCCCATGGGCGTGAGGACGCTCGCATCCGCATAGCCCACTTCGCTCTTCGCCTTGATGTCGGCGATGTGCTCGCGGGTGTGGAAGCGGGCAATCTCGTCGTCCGTCGCATACCGCGGCTTCAACTGCACGAGATGGTCGAGCAGGCCCGAGACCTCGACCAGATTGCGAAGCCGGCGTTTCGTCTCCGGGTTCTCGTAGTGCTCCCCCGGCTGCACCGTGAGGCCAGGCTGGAACACACCCGCCCAGTTCCAGGTGTTGTGCCACATGTAGAGCTCGTGGAAGACGAAACCCGTCGCCATCTCAATTCTCCCTCACGTCGCACCCGCATCCTCCAATAGATAAGATGCTTGCGCAAGCGGTTTGGGTATTCGCACGACGCATGACAAGAGAGCGAGCCCCGCGCTGCCCGATCCTTCAGGCTTCGCGACCCAGTCGGGATCCTCTCGAGAAACACATCCCGGCATCACCCGTCATCCCGGACGCTGCGCCAGCAGCGATCCGGGATCCTGGCCACGGGCGCGGCATCTGTAGTTGAGATCCCGGATCAAAGCCTGCGGCTTTGTCCGGGAAGACGGGTATCATTGGAATAGGTCGGAACACTTGCCGACACGCGTGCGATCGAGTTTCCGGATGCAGGCCTCGGTTTATCCGTCTATAAGGCCACTCGTGCGGCGTTCCGTGGTTTGAACCCAGAGGCTCAGGCCGTGAGCGTCGTGCGCATTCAATTCGGAAGAGCCTCATGAGCCAACTTCTTTCCGCCTACCTCCCACTCGCGATCTTCATCGGGATCGCGCTGGCGCTGGCGCTGGCGCTGATGATCGCGCCGTTCCTCGTCGCCGTTCGCAACCCCGACCCAGAAAAGGTCTCGGCCTACGAGTGCGGGTTCAACGCCTTCGACGACGCGCGGATGAAGTTCGACGTGCGGTTCTACCTCGTCTCGATCCTCTTCATCATTTTCGACCTCGAGGTCGCCTTCCTGTTTCCCTGGGCCGTTGCCTTCAAGGAGGTCGGCACCGTCGGCTTCTGGGCGATGATGGTGTTTCTTGGCGTGCTGACGGTCGGCTTCATCTACGAATGGAAGAAGGGTGCGCTCGAATGGGATTGATGCAGCCAGGGGGCCTCGCCTTCGAGCAGCCGGGCGAAGGACGCGGCGGGGCAGCGCCGTTCTTCACCGATGTCAACAACGAGCTCGCCGACAAGGGCTTCCTCGTCACCACGACGGACGATCTCATCACCTGGGCGCGCACCGGCTCGCTGATGTGGATGACCTTCGGGCTCGCCTGCTGCGCGGTCGAGATGATGCAGGCCTCGATGCCGCGCTATGACGTCGAGCGCTTCGGGTTCGCGCCGCGCGCTTCGCCGCGCCAGTCGGATGTGATGATCGTCGCGGGCACCCTCACCAACAAGATGGCGCCGGCGCTGCGCAAGGTCTACGACCAGATGCCCGAGCCTCGCTACGTGATCTCAATGGGTAGTTGCGCCAACGGTGGCGGCTACTACCATTACAGCTATGCCGTGGTGCGCGGTTGCGACCGCATCGTGCCGATCGACATCTACGTGCCCGGCTGCCCGCCGACCGCGGAGGCTCTGGTGTACGGGATTTTGCTGTTGCAGAAGAAGATCAGGCGGACTGGCACGATCGAGCGGTGAGGATGAGAGCGTCGGCGGCGGGCTTT
>JANNSW010000100.1:0-2800 GCA_031403055.1 Hyphomicrobiaceae bacterium
ACACCGACGAAGGCCCGCCTCGCAACGCACTTGCAAGCCCGCCTCGAGAGCCTCGGCTTCGAGGTCACACTGACGCCCGCCGCTCCTTGCGCGAGCAGCGCCGCCAGTGCCACTCTGCCCGCCCTTGTTTCTGGGTAGCTGGGTGCGCCATGGTCCATTCACCTGCGATGCTCGTGGGGCATTCTGATCGGCCCGGTTGCGCGCGGGCGATCGGCTTGGCACTCTGCCGCCATTCAGCGCCAGCCGAGAGGGACCATGGCCCGCGACCCCCGCTACGATATCCTGTTCGAGCCCGTGAAGATCGGGCCCGTCACTGCCCGCAACCGCTTCTACCAGGTGCCGCACTGCTGCGGCATGGGCTACCGCTACCCGAAGTCGATGGCGGCGATGCGCGGCGTGAAGGCGGAGGGCGGCTGGGCGGTCGTCTCGACGGAAGAAGTGGAGATCCACCACACCTCCGAGATCGCCCCTTATCTCGAGGGCAGGCTCTGGGACGACCAGGACATCCCGGCCATGCGCGGCATGACGGAGGCGATCCACGCCCATGGCGGGCTCGCGGCGTGTGAGCTCGTCTACAACGGCTCGCATGCCTCCAATCGCTACAGCCGCGAGCCGATGATGGCGCCCTCGGTCGCGATCCACGACGGCGGCGATGCGGCGCACGCCCGCGCCATGGACAAGACCGACATCGCCAATCTGCGCCGCTGGCATCGCCAGGCCGCGATCCGGGCGAAACGCGCCGGCTTCGACATCGTCTACGTCTATGCCGGCCACGACATGACGATCCTGCAGCATTTCCTGTCGCGCCGGCACAACCACCGGAGCGACGAGTATGGCGGCAGCCTCGAGAACCGGGTGCGGCTCTTCCGCGAGGTGATCGAGGATACGAAGGCGGCGGTCGGCGACAGCTGCGGCATCGCCGTGCGGCTGGCGGTCGACGAGCTGCTGGGGCCGGAGGGGATCGAGGCGCAGGGCGAGGGCCACGACATCGTCGCCATGCTCGCCGAGCTGCCCGACCTCTGGGACGTCAACGTCGCCGCCTGGGAGAACGACAGCCAGACCGCGCGCTTTGCCGAGGAAGGCTATCAGGAGCCCTACATCCGCTTCGTCAAGAAGCTGACGTCGAAGCCCGTAGTCGGCGTCGGCCGCTACACCTCGCCGGACGCCATGGTGCGGGTGATCAGGCAGGGCATCATGGACATGATCGGGGCGGCGCGGCCCTCGATCGCCGATCCGTTCCTGCCCAAAAAGATCGAGGAAGGCAGGCTCGAGGACATCCGCGAATGCATCGGCTGCAACATCTGCGTCTCGGGCGACTTCACCGCGACGCCGATCCGCTGCACCCAGAACCCCTCGATGGGTGAGGAATGGCGCCGGGGCTGGCATCCCGAGCGGATCGCGGTCGTGCCGAGCGCGCGCAAGGAAGCGGTCCTGGTCGTCGGTGGCGGGCCGGCGGGGTTGGAAGCGGCGCGCGCGCTGGGCCAGCGTGGGCTCGAGGTGACGATTGCCGAGGCGAGCGAGGAATGGGGCGGGCGCGTCTCGCGCGAAAGCCGCCTGCCCGGGCTCGCCTCCTATGGCCGTGTCCGTGACTGGCGGCTCGGCCAGCTGACTAAGCTCCCGAACGTGTCCATGTACCTCGCGAGCCGACTTACCGCCGACGACGTGCTCGGCAACGGCATCCCCCATGTGGTGATCGCGACGGGCGCGCGCTGGCGGGCGGACGGGGTCGGGCGGAGCCTGCTCCATCCCTTGGCCGGAGTCACGAGTGGCGCTGTGCTGACACCCGACGAGCTGATGGCCGGTAAGCGCCCCGCCAAGGGCGGTGCCGTCGTCGTCTATGACGACGAGGGCTACTACATGGGTGGCGTGCTGGCCGAGCTGCTCGCCCGCGAGGGCTTTGCGGTCGCCTATGTCGGGTCACGCAGCATGGTCTCGCCCTGGACCGTCAACACCATGGAGCAGGAGCGGATCCAGGCGCGGCTGATCGAGCTCGGCGTGACGCTGCACCTGTCTCGCGTCCCGAGCCGGCGCACGGCCGATGGCCTCAGCCTCGCCTGTGCCTACACCGGCCGCGAGGAAGAGATCGCCTGCGGCACGCTGGTGCCGGTCACGTCGCGCCTGTCGGTCGACGAGCTGTGGGGCGGGTTGCAGGCTCGCGGGGCCGATGCCGGCGTGAAGTCGGTCACGCGGATCGGCGATGCTCTGGCGCCGGCGACCGTCGCGGCTGCCGTCCATGCCGGCTTCCGCTTTGCGCAGGAGTGGGGCGAGACGATCGACCCCGACCGTCCGCCGTTCCGGCGCGAGGCGATCGAGGCTTGAGGGGACTGGCCGCAGCCACCCCTCACCCGCCCTTCGGGCACCCTCTCCCGCGAAGGGAGAGGGGAAAAGGTAAGCAGTGCGGCATGTTACCCTTCTCCCCTCGAGGGAGAAGGTGGACGGCCGGTCATGTCGAAGACATGCCTCCGGCATGATGGCCGGCCGGATGAGGGGCCGGCCGGATGAGGGGCTCGATCAGGCGTAGGGCCCTTCGAGGCCGTGCTGGCGCATCAGCGTGGCAAAGCGGTTGGTGCTCTTGATGAGCGTTGCGCCATAACGGTTGATCAACTCCTGCCGGCGGGCGGGATCGGGCGTCGCCTCGAACGCGCCCCAGATGGCGGCTATCGTCTCCGCCGCCTGGCGGGCTTCGGCGAGCGTCTCCCCATGTCCGACCGCCCGCGCCAGATCGCCAGGCAGGACCTTGCCGACACCCGGCACAGTCCGCGCGCCCGCATTGGTGTAGCCCTCGGGCAGGCTGCCCTTG
>JANNSW010000101.1:0-4352 GCA_031403055.1 Hyphomicrobiaceae bacterium
AGGGCCTCCGATCAAACTCAGTCTCGACTTCAAAGTGTCAAGCAGTTGCCGATCTCTGTGCCGGCGGCACGGAAAGTGTAGCCCGTTTCGTGCCGGTCAGGTGCGCGCTTCGCGCGCATGGAAACTCAGTCCGACCTACAGTGGAAACGTCCCAGTTTCCTCAAACACGCATGCCGGCCCCGCCGGTTGGAGGGCTCACCCCCGCTCGAATACCTCGATCAGGATCGGCTTCGGCAGGCCGTCGTTGCAGGGATTGTTGACTTGGGGGCAGTTGGAGACGACGGCGAGCGCGTCCATGTCGGCGCGCAGCTCGACATAGTGGCCGCCGGCGACCTCGCCCGGCACTGCCTCGAACGTCCGCTCGGCGAGGCTGCCGCCCTGATAGACCGGCACGTGGCAGAAGAAGTTGACGTTGGGCACCACGTCGCGCCGGCCGAGGCCGTAGCGGGAGAGGGCGAAGATGAAATTCTCCCGGCAGCCGGGGCAATCCTTCACGCCGTAGAGCATCTCATTGCTGTGAGCGCTGCAGCAGCCCCCGATCGTGTCGTTGTAGCCCAGCGTATCGGCGACGATCGTGAAGATTTTTCGCGCCTCGTCCGAATAGAGGGAATGGCCCGTGGTCAGGCGCAGGCTCCTGGAGCCCTTCAGGGTGTTGGGCATGTGATAGCGCTCGAGCGGATTTTCGGCGTTGTAGCAGAGGAAGTCGACGCCCTGGCGGCCGTGGATGTCGGTGATGCGCAGCCGGCGCCCCTGCTGGACGATCCCCGACCACGGCGCGCTCGCTGGCACCACCTCCGACAGGATCGGCTGCTCGTTGCTCGCGACATTCTTTGCCATGACTTGCCTCCCTCGCACTGCGCCTATCATACCACTGGCGCCCGCCTTGTCACCGGCTGCGCTACGGCAGGATCGCGTGGCGGCGGGCCGGACTTTCCCATACTCCGTCATGCGCGCGAAGGCGTGCATCCAGGCGACGTTCCACATCAGCGGCGTACGATTGGTGCACGGCTGCGGCCGATACCTGACGACACCGAACGCAACCATGCGCCTGGGCGCCCGCCTGCGCGGGCGTGACGCTCGAGTTGGAGGCCCCCCCCCGCCTCACGCCTTGATCGGGCTCTCCGGGAACGCGAGCTGCTCGCGGGCGCGCCATTCGTTGGTCACGTAGTTGATGATGACCGACTTGCGCACGCCCTGGATCGGCCGCTGCTCGAAGCCGTGGAAGGTAATGTCGGAGGGCACGAACACCAGCGCGCTGTTGCTGGCGAACGGCGAGCGGGCGACGTGGCGCTTGTCGCTATCGTAGATGTCGGTGCCGAGCTCCTTGTGGGAAGCATCGGGCGAGAGATAGAGCAGCAGCGTGAACACCTTGACGCCGAGGTCGCTATGGGGCTCGAGCCAGAAGCCGTCGATGTCCTGGGCGTACTCGATGCGCAGATAGGAGCCGTCGAGACTGGTGCCGAAATGGCGCGCGACCCGATCGCAGACGCGCCGGTCCTGCAGGCCTTCGGCGACCGCCTTGACCGCGGGGTAGCGGCGCTGATTGTCGGCGTCGAAGTATTTCCTCGTGTTGTTGTGCAGCTCGCGCTTGCCCGAGACGCCGCCCAGGTCGGGCGCATCGAACGGCAGCATAATCGTCTCTTTCAGCACGTCGTCGGGCAGGCAGTTTTTCAAGTTCCAGTGCCGATAGGGCCGGTCGGCGACGGCGCTCGTATCGACACTCTTCAGGAAAGTCTGCACAACCGATTCGGTTGAAATCGCCATGTTGTTTTCTCCACGGCCCCGGGGGAAGGGGCCTGTTGGTGGGCGGGTCCGCTGTCCTCGCCATCCATTGTCGAGCCCGCCACCATAACCACGAACGAGGGCGATCCGGGCACTCTTCTTGCGGAACACAACCGTCCCTAACAAGGGAGTGCCCCCGAAGCCCATGTGGCGGCTTGTCCCGAGTGGCATTGCGGGCGGTGACCGAATGTCGCCGGTTGTGCGCCCGGCGGTAGTCAATCCGACCAGAGCTGACCGAGTTTGAACGGCACGATGGCGAAAGGGGCAGCCGCAACCTCCTCGTCATCCCGCCAGGTTCGCCGCAACAGCCACTGGACGCCGGTCAGCTCGAAGGCTTCCAGCAGGCGCTCGACCGGATCGACATGCCAGAGGTGGCGCACGCCATGACGCGCGTAGATGTCGCGCTTCTCGCCTTTGTCGTGGCGCCGCGTCGAGGGCGACAGCACCTCGCAGGCCCAATCCGGCGGCAGCTCGAACCAGGCGGTGTCGGGCAGCCTCGGCATCCGCTCGCGCCGCCAGCCGGCAAGGTCGGGGACGAGCACGTCCTCGCCCAGGTGCAATTCGGGCTCGAAGATGACCCACCAGCCGCCGGGACCGGCCGAGCCCAGATCGAAGGGTCCGCTCAGCATACCGCCGAGCACCGTAGCGGCTCTCGACGGCCGCGGGGCAGGCCGTGGATGAGTGACCAGGCTCCCATCGATGAGCTCCGCCACCATGTGCGCCGGGGTAGCCAGGAGATCGTCGTAGGTGGCGTGGCGTGCGGGGAGGTCTTGCATGGCTCGGGTAGCTCTATCGCTGTGCCGATTTCGACGTCACACTACACCCTACCAGCAACTTCACCATCACAGGTGGCTCTGACATGACGCCAGCTCAATCGGCCCAGAGCACGCCGAGCTTGAACGGCGCCACGGCGAAGGGTGGCGCTGCCACCTCCTCGTCGTCGCGCCAAGTGCGCAGCAGGAGCCATTGATCGCCGGACAATTCGAAGGTCTCGAGCAGGCGCTCGGCCGCGTCCACGTGCCAGAGGTGGCGCACGCCATGACGCGCGTAGATGTCGCGCTTCTCGCCTTTGTCGTGGCGCCGCGTCGAGGGCGACAGCACCTCGCAGGCCCAATCTGGCGCGCGATCGAACCAGGCGGTTTCGGGCAGCCGTGGCATCTGCTCGCGCCGCCAACCGGCAAGGTCGGGGACGAGCACGTCCTCGCCCAGGTGCAATTCGGGCTCGAAGATGACCCACCAGCCGCCGGGACCGCCAGCACCCAGTTGAAACGGTCCCCCGAGCACGACACCCAGCATTGAAGCGGCGACCGAGGGCCGCGGCGCCGGCCGGGGATGCGTTACCAATCGCCCATCCAACAGCTCGGCCACCATGTGCGGCGGGACGGCAAGCACGTCCTCATAGGTGGCGCGGCGGTCGGGGAGATCCTGCATGGCACCAAGCGCTCGGTTGCTGTCTCATCACCTGGAACGGGATAGCACGCCTCCTCGTCGCTGTCGCCTCGAGGCCCGCCCGTTCCTACCCCCCCAGCGGTCGCAACATCGCCCGCGAGATGATGTGGCGCTGGATTTCGCTGGTCTCAAGCCACCCGGCGCAGAGTGAAGCGCGTGCCACCATCGGGCGACGACAGGTGACCGAGGCGGGCGAGTGCCAGGATGGTCAGGCCCACGCGCTTCTCGATCTGGTTGCGACTCTGCTTGAAGTTGCGGCAGATATCCTCGATCGAGAGCGGTCCCGTGGCGGTGCCGAGCACGCTCATGACGGCGGCGGTCTCTTTCAACTCGTCGCCGGTCGGGAATTTGGGCTTCATCTCCTGCAGGTCGTCCTCGAAGGCGAGCGAGCCCTGACGGGCACGGGCCATGTCGGCGTCACGCACTTTGCGGCGCTCGTCGGCGAGGCGGGTTTGCTCGGCTTCACTGCCGAAGCGGGGGATCTGGAAATCCGGCCGGAGCCATTCGACCTTGCCAGCCTGCTCGGCCTTGGCGCGCTCGGTGTTGAGGGCGACGAGGCGCTCCAGGATCGCCTCGTCGGAGAGGTCGGCGGGCCAGCCGTAGGCGTCGAACACCAGGGCATCGAGCCGGTCGTGCAACTCCTGCAGGATCAGCACCAACCCCTCGTCCTTGATGCGCTCCGCCTCCGCGTCGAGCGCCGTGCCGGCACGCAGCAGCTCCAGCACGTTGTACATCTGGGTGAGCGTGAGGCGCGGATGCAGGGCCTGCCGCGCCTTGCGATGCGCGTCCAGCTCCTCGGCGACGGCACGGATGCGGGCCTTGAGCGGCTCGGGCGGCAGCGGGAACGGGAACGGGTCGAAGCAGCGGGTTTTCGTAAAGATGGGTCTGTCTTCAAGGGTGCCTCCGCTTTCCAACGTCCACTTGACGTTAATCCGGGACGACAGGACGCCGAGGTGGAAGGCATCATCGAGCCCCATGCACACCAGCCTGTTGTCCGGCAGAATGCTGGCGTCGAGGAACTGGAACGTGCGGTGCTTTGAGGTCTCGACGGTGGCAATGTAGCGCGGCAGGCCGCCGAGTGCTGGGCGCAGGTCCTTTCGCGGCTCGCCGAACACCCACCA
>JANNSW010000102.1:0-15521 GCA_031403055.1 Hyphomicrobiaceae bacterium
GTCTGCCCCCGAAATGTCTGCCATCTGGCCGTGGCATCGGCAAAATGTATGATCGAGATCATGGCGGGCACGCTTGTGGCACGCAAGGATTGCGCATTGGCCCAACCCGAAAGCGACAAGGAGTCATCATGGGCTGGTCGATCTCGCTCGGCAGGATTGCAGGCACCGAGGTGCGAATTCACCTCACGTTCCTCTTGCTGGTTGCCTGGTATGCGATTGTCGCAGGCATGGCTTCCGGCCAGGCCGCCGCACTCGATGCCTTCCTGTTCATCCTCGCCGTGTTCGCCTGTGTGCTCGCTCATGAGTTCGGCCATGTGCTGATGGCGCGTCATTTCGGCATCCCGACGCGCGACATCACGTTGTTTCCGATCGGTGGCGTCGCGAGCATCGAGCGAATGCCCGAGAAACCGAGTCAGGAGCTGCTGATCGCACTTGCTGGGCCGATGGTGAACGTCGTCATTGCGGCGCTGCTGGTGGGGCTGCTGGGAGCCAGGCTCGATCCGGCGAGCCTCGCCGCCGTCGACGCGGGCCGGACCGATTTCCTGACGCGGCTGGCCATGGTCAATGTCGTGCTGGTGCTGTTCAACCTGTTGCCCGCTTTCCCCATGGATGGGGGCCGCGTGCTGCGAGCTCTGCTGACCTTTTGGCTCGAGCGTAGCCAAGCGACCCGGATAGCGGCCCGCATCGGTCAGGTCATTGCATTCGGTCTGGGTTTCCTGGGTCTGTTTGGAAACCCGATGCTGTTGTTCATCGCGCTATTCGTGTTCCTGGCGGCGGGCCATGAGGCCTATGCGGTCGAGCTTGCCGCCGTGACGAAAGGTGCGGCGACGGCTTCGGCGACAATTACGTCGTTTGCAACACTGGGGACCCAGTCCTTGGTCGGAGAGGCGGTTCGCCTGCTCATTGCCACGTCCCAGTGCGAGTTCCCTGTGACCGACGGCGCCGGACGATTGCAGGGTGTGCTGACCCGCGACGGCATGATCCGAGCCCTCGCCGAGCGCGGCCCCGAGACGCCCGTTCTCGATGTCATGCTGCGCGATATCGCGGTCGTCAGCCAGCGTGCGCCGCTCGACGAGGCAATCGGCAAGCTGCAGCTGAGCAATCAGCCCTTGGTCGGCGTGGTCGACGATGCCGGACGGGTCGTCGGGATTTTCACCCGCGAGAACCTTGCCGAATATGTGCTGGTGGAGCAGGCGCGCCAGCGCAAAGCTCAGTCGAGCAGCGGGCGGAACTCGCCCACGACAGCCTCGTAGACGCCGCGCTTGAACGGGACGATCAGGTCGAGCAGGTCCTCGATTGGAACCCATTTCCAGCGGTCGAACTCGGCCTTGTGGCCCGGCGGCGCGAGATCGACCTCGCTGTCCGTACCTGTGAAGCGGGCCGCGAACCATTTCTGCTGCTGCCCGCGATAGCGCCCGCCCCAGGAGATCCCGACCAGATGAGATGGCAAGTCGTAGCGATACCACTGGGCAGTCTCGGCCAGGATCGTCGCCGACTTGATCCCGGTTTCCTCGTAGAGCTCGCGCAATGCGGCTTTCGCCGGGTCCTCGTCGGCGTCGATGCCTCCTTGCGGCATCTGCCACCATTCCCCAGCGCCTTCGGCATCGGGAATGTCCGGCCGCCGTCCGACCCAAATGTGGCCTCGAGCATTCAACAGCATGATGCCGACGCAGGGACGGTAGCCGAGATCGGGCCTGGCCATTTGATGTGTTCCAACACTAACGAGAGCAAAGGGGTGGCCGCGGGAGACTCAGTTCTGGCTCGCCGCACTGGGCTCCTGCAGCAACTGCTCGGTCACCGTGATCCCGTCCATGGCGTCGGCTGCAGGCGTGCCGCCAGCGGATGCAGCGCCACTGACCTTGGGCATCATGGTGACGTCGGCTGGCAATGCGGGCTTGCGCGTGGCGGTTTCGGCGGCAAGGCTTTCGGCGTCCTTGCCGTTGGTAGTGATGGCTGCCGCCACGTCGCCCGAGGGTGGGTCGACCTTGACGTTCACATGAGGATCGCCACCCGCGCCCTCGATCGGCGCCGACAGGTAGACCGCGAAATAGGCGCCTGCAACCACGAGCATGACGAATGTGATGACGAGGGCTCTCACGGCGCGGACCCCAAACTCTTGCGGTTGTCGACCGATTGCATTGCCGGATCGGGATGCGCTTGGCAACTCGACCCGCGCATGACGCCCTCACGAGCGCCATGCGGATTTCCACCAGGGCGACCAAAGCCGTGCCGCACGTCGGAGCGGCTTCGGTCAGATCCCGATCAGTTGGGATCTGTCGTCGTCTGCCCGCTTCCCGTCCCGGCAGCTGGTGCGGCCGTGCCTCCGGCAGGCGCCGGCGCGAGAACCGCGGGGGCCTCCGCCTGCGGCAGGCCGCGGACGAGATTGAGCGCGTAGATGAGCTGCTTGTCCTTCTCCTTCTCGCGCGGCACATAGGCCGAGGAGCCGGATTCCTGAGCGGCGTTCTCGCCCTGGCTGTTCTTCAGGTGGCCGCGCAGCGCCGCTTCGCCTCGCGGCTTCTCCAACGCCTTGATCTCGTCGGGCACATCCTGCTCGACCAGGATATCGGGATCGATGCCCTTGGCCTGGATCGAGCGATTGGCCGGCGTGAAGTAGCGCGCGGTCGTCAGCCGCAGCGCGCCATTGGCGCCGAGCGGAATGATCGTCTGCACCGAGCCCTTGCCGAACGAGCGGGTGCCGATGATGGTCGCGCGCTTGTGATCCTGCAATGCGCCTGCCACGATCTCGGAGGCCGACGCCGAGCCGCCATTGATCAACACGATGATCTTATTGCCGTCAGTGATGTCGCCAGCGCGGGCGTTGGAGCGCTGCGTCTCGTCCTCGTTGCGGCCGCGCGTGATCACGATCGCACCCTTATCGAGGAAGGCGTCCGACACGGCGATCGCCTGATCGAGCAACCCGCCCGGATTGTTCCGCAGGTCGATGACCCAGCCTTTCAGCTTGCCGCCGATCTGCGTCTTGAGGTCGGTGACGGCCTTCTTCAGGTTGTCGGTCGTCTGCTCGTTGAAGGCGGTGAGGCGGACATAGCCGACGTCATCCTCGGCGCTCCACTTGACGGGGTTGATGCGGATCACGTCGCGCATCACCTTCACGTCGAAGGGGGCCTCCACGCCCTTGCGCACGATCGTCAGCAGGATCGGCGTATTGACCGGCCCCCGCATTTTCTCGACCGCCTGCTCGAGTGTCAGCCCCTGGATCTGCTCGTTGTCGAGTTGAATGATGAGGTCATTGGCCTGGATTCCGGCCTTGTCCGCGGGCGTGTCGTCGATCGGCGACACGACCTTGACGACGCCGTTCTCCATCGTGACCTCGATGCCGAGGCCGCCGAACTCACCGCGCGTTTGCACCTGCATGTCGCGGAAGTTCTTGGCGTTGAGGAACGACGAGTGCGGGTCGAGCGCGGCGAGCATGCCATTGATGGCGGCTTCCACCATCACGGCGTCGTCGGGCGACTCCACGTAGTCCGTGCGGACCCGCTCGAAGACGTTGCCGAACAGGTCGAGCTGCTTGAACAGCTCGGCATTGTTGGAGGTGGCCGATTGGGTGCGGGTCACGTTGAACACGGTCGTGCCCAGCGCGAACACCGACAGCACGAGGCACATCCAGAACGCGATTTCGGTTCTACTCTTCATCCTTGAGCCTTTTCAGCGTCTCCGGACCACCAGGGGTCGGGATCGATGGGTCGTTCCTGCTTGCGAAACTCAATGTAGAGGATCGGTGCTCCACCGGAGCCGTCCTCCTCGGCTTGCTGCTTCTCGCCCATTTTGCCGACGGGCTCGCCCGAGAGCACGAACTGTCCTACCTGAGCACTGATCTGCTTCATGCCGGCGAGCAGCACATGATAGCCCCCACCCGCGTTGATGATCAAGATCTGACCATAGCTGCGGAACTCGCCCGCGTATACGACCCAACCATCGTTTGGTGACACAATTTGGGCACTGGCCCGCGTTGCAAGAGCTATGCCCTTGGCCCGCGCCTCGTATTTGGTCGGCTGGCCAAAGCCGAACAGCCGCTTGCCCTGGGCGGGCAGCGGCAGCCGCCCCTTGGCCTTGTCGAACGGCATCGCGGGCTCGATCCGGCTCGCGCTCAAGAGTGCAACGGTCTGGGATTGCGGCGGCTCCGCGGGCGTGGTCTCCGCCGCTGGAGCGCTGGATTGGGTGGCGGCTGTGCTCGATGGGGCCGCCGCCGGTGCGGTTGCCGTTTTGGCGGGAGGTATCGCCGCCTGCTGCCCAGGCGCCGTGCCTTCCTCGAGTTTCTTCTCGTAGGTCCCCAGCGTCCCCTTCGAGGCAACGGCCTTGTCGAGCTTGCGGATGAGATCGTTCAGGTTGGCCACGGTCTTTGCCTGGACCTTGGCCTGCTCGCGCAGCTCGGCGAGCGCGGTCTCGCTCTTGTCGATCTCCTCGCGTTTGACGACGAGAAATTTGTCCAGGTCGCGTTGCTCTTCGGCAAGCCTGATGCGCTCCTCCGAGAGCCGCTGTCCCTGCTCGCGGATATCGGCGACCACGCGATCGAGTGATTCGAGTGTGGTTGCCAACGCCAGCGCCTTCTCACGCAACTGGGGGAAGATGGCCGCGAGCACCATGGCGCTGCGGACTTGGGCGAGCGCATCGTCGCGCCGCGTGATCATGACGGGTGGCGGGTTGCGCCCCATTCGCTGCAGCACGGCGAGCAGCCGTGCGATCGTGGCGTGCTGGCCTTCCAGCGCCTTGCGGCTGGCCGTCTCATCGGCCTGCAGCCCCTTCAGCCGATCCTCGATCCGGCTCATGGCCGCCTCGCTGGTCTGGATGCGAGCGGCGCCCTCGATCAGACGCCGGTTGAGTGCTTCGCGCTCCTGGTTCAGCTGCTGGACATTCTCCTCGAGCTCGGTCTGGTGCTGACGCGTCTGCTCGAGATTTTTCCGTTCCTGCTCCAGCCGCTTGCGAGCAGTGTCCTTCTCGGTTTCCTTGGTCGTATCGTTGACATCGGCGTCCCAGCTGTTCTGGGCAAGCATCGCCGGGGCTAGAGCGGTCATCACCGCCAAGCCTCCAAGCATTGCAGCGCCGACCATCCGCGCTATCGCACCCATTCGACCTTGCAACCTCGCTGCCCCGCCGCATGCGATTGCCTGTTCTGCCGCCCGATAGGCCGGCACCGGCCGACGCCAACAGTTGGATCGTGCCCCCGACTGACCGGGCATTCAACCAGCCCGAGAATTAAGGCAATTCGCCGATGCCGCCAATGGCCGTGGCGCGAATGCCTGTGCATCGACCACTCATGCTCGATGATAGGGGTGTCCAGAGAGGATGGTGATGGCCCGGTAGATCTGCTCGAGCAGCACGACGCGGGCAAGGCCGTGGGGCAGCGTCATCGGGCCGAGCGAAAGCCGCTCTTGACACTGCGTGAGTGCTGCTTCGCCATGACCATCGGGCCCCCCGATCAGGAAGGCGAGGGCTGCACCGCCCTTGTCGCGTTCGGCACGGAGCATTTCGGCGAACTCGCTGCTCGTTCGGGCGCGGCCGTTCTCGTCGAGCGCGATCATGCGGCCGCTTCCGGTGCTTCCAGCCAGCAGGCGGCGCGCTTCGTCCGTCTTGCGCTCAGCTGCCGGCTTGGCGGATCCTTCCCGGATTTCGACGACCGACAACGGCCCGAGCGCCAACGCTCTGCCTGCGGCGCTCGCCCGCTCGGCATAGCGGCTGCACAGCGTCTGCTCGGCCCCCTCCTTCAGGCGGCCGACCGCCGCGACCAACAATCTCATGTCTTCGGCCCCAGGTCAGCCGCCGGCGTTCTCGACGGCGGCCGACCGTCCGAGTCAGGAGGCCATCACGTCTGAAGGCTTGTCCGCGGACCACATCTTCTCGAGGTTGTAGAACTCGCGAACCTCGGGCCGGAAGATATGGACGATGACATCGCCCGCATCGACCAGAACCCAATCGCAGGTCGGCATGCCCTCGACGCGGATGCGATGATAGCCTTCCTCCTTCAGCTTCTGCACGATCTGGTCGGCTGCGGCGCCAACGTGGCGCTGGGAGCGGCCGGACGCCACGACCATGTGATCGCCGAGCGAGGACTTCGCCGCGATCTCGATCGCAACGACGTTCTCGGCTTTGGCATCATCGAGTATGGAGAGAATGCTGGAGAGCAGGTGGGCAGAGCTAGCCTTGGCGGCCATCAGCTCCGCAGGCGGCGCCTTCCGTTGGATGCGCCGGATCGCTGTTCGTATGGTCAGGTCCCTGTCCTTTCGTTGCGTGCCTGCCACCAAGCGTCCATTGCCCCTCGGTTGCCGGCCTCGGGCGAAAGGATGCTCGTGGCAACACTAATTACGAACGCTACCATCATACCCAGGTTGGCTCCCGAATTCAACAAAAGCCGAGATAGTGCCTAATCGGGCCTTGCGGCAGCCTGTATGTCGCCGGCCTCACCGGCGCCGAATGTGAGCGGAGTGTGGCGCAAAGAGCCCACCTGCCCGGCGATGTGGGCGATGATCAGCTCGGCGATTGGCTTGCCGCTGATGGCCTCGATGCCCTGCAGGCCAGGCGATGAGTTGACCTCGAGCACCTTGGGGCCATCCTTGGCTCGCAGCATGTCGACACCCGCGACGGTCAGTCCCATGACGCGCGCTGCCCTGATGGCGAGGCGACGCTCGTCCTTGCCGAGCTTCACGTCACGACCCTGCCCGCCCATATGCAGATTGGCGCGGAAATCGCCGCTTGCCGCCTCGCGCTGCATCGCCGCCACCACCTCGTCACCGACCACGAAGCAGCGGATATCGGCGCCTGCCGCCTCCTCGATGAAGTCCTGCACCAGGAAATAGGCGTCGAGGTCACGGAACGCGCTGATCACCGATTCAGCCGCCTTGCGCGTCTCCGCCAGCACCACGCCCTTGCCCTGCGAGCTCGCCAGCAGCTTGACGATCAGCGGCGCCCCGCCCAGCAGGTCGATCAGGTGCTTGGTGTCCTTTGGCGAATGGGCAACCGTCGTCGGCGGGGTCGCGATGCCGTGGCGGGCGAACGTCTGGTGGGCGAGCAGCTTGTCGCGCGACTTGCCGATCGCCTCCGCCGGATTGGGCGAATAGCAGCCCATCATCTCGAGCTGTCGCACCACCGCCATGCCGTAGAAAGTCATGGAAGCGCCGATCCGCGGAATGACGGCATCGAAATGGGGTAGCGGCTGGCCGTCGTAGTGCACTTCCGGCTGTTGCGCATTGATCGACATGTAGCAGCGGGCGGTATCGATCATCTCGAGCTCGTGCCCGTTCGATTCGGCCGCCTCCTTGAGCCGCCGCGAGGAGTAGTTGCTCGGCTCGCGCGTCAGCAGGCAGATCCGGAGCGCACGCGGCGACACCGGCTGCATCTCGCGCCGCTCATAGACCCCGTAGCCGATCGCGGGCTGCATGAACGACACGCCGGGGCTGACGACCATGTCCGGCCCGATCGCCTGGCGGCCGAGCAGCATCCGGTATGACATGAACTCGCGATTGGTGAGCGAGATCTCGATCGGCCAATCCCGGTCGCCGATCCGGACCGGGGTCTCGATGATGAAGCGCTGCTCGGTCTCCCCGTTCGAGCTGGTGATGTCGCGCCGGCCGATCACATTTGCCGAGCACACGACCGCGATCTCGCGCCGCTCGGGCACCGGATGCACGACGAAGCGGACTTTGGGCTTCTCGCCGCGGCCGAACGGCTCGATCTCGGAAGCGTGCAGGGCCGAGGTGCGGGCCCCGGTATCGACCTTGGCTTTGAGCGCCGGCAGGCCGAGCTGGGGCAGCTCGACCCATTCCTCCCAGCCCAGCACGAACGACTTGGCCACCATGGAGCGCTCCGACAAAATCGCACGGGCAGCGCTTGCCACCCGTTGGAGCGCGCCATAGCACATCGGGAGCGCAAGCGTCAGACGATGGCAGGCTCGATAGCGCTTGGGCTCGCAGCAAGGCAGCTCCTCATGAGGGCGCCGTAGACTGCTGGCGAATGGGCTCGAGCGCCATCGAGGCAAAGTGGTTGAGCCCAGTTGATCTGGTGCTCAATTGCTCAAATTTCATCTACGAATTGAAATTCAACATCGAAGTTGGCCCAGTCGGGTTGCCGAGCCAACTTTCTCCAGTTTCGATAGACTGCTAAGCTGCAATGAGCTCGTATCCGCCTTTCACCGCATTGATCTTGATTGGCTGCACTTCAGCCGTTGGCACGCTACTCATCGTGAGTTGCTCCATGCCAATCTTGACGTTGAGGTCAAGTTTTTCGATCGCCAATTTTCGGATAACAGCCTCGGAAGAGCCGTCGATTTCTTTTTCCGATCGCTCCCACCGCCCAATCGACTGCTTGTCTCGGTGGACCAAAACGGCAAGCTCGGCCTGCGTGTACCCCATTTCGGTGCGAAGGAACCGTAATTCCGCACCATCCATTCCCTTGACATGGCTTACGATTCCTGCAGCAATGACCCGATGCAGTTGGTTGATGGCCAGAATGAGTATCACATCGTCTCCATCATCGTCGGTCATCTTCGAGATTCCGCCGATGTAAACGTTCTGGAGTCCGCATTCTGTATAGTGGTGCTCTGCCATCGTAGTGTCTTCCTGCTTACCTGACGATCGTTCCTGCTCTTGTAGCAGTCTCATCGACCCACATCACTGTTACAACTTTGATCAAATATTGCCTTTTATCTGGTATTACGATCAATCTTATATCTCTCCGGTCGCTATTAGGCGTCTTGTTTTCGATAGCATATCTGTAAAAACCTTCGCGCGTTGCGGGTACCGGATCCTCCAGCACGAACCCGAATTTCAGGACGTACAATACGTCAGAAATGATGATATTCCTGTCCAGCATCTGCTCGCGTGCATGCATTTTGTAAGCAAGGCCGGCGTTCGGACTACGCGCGATCGCACGTAGGCTTTCCGTGGCGATGCGCGGGGACCAAGGCTGACCATCTTCCAACCGTGCCTCCTGTATGGCCTGTTCTGGTTGCCGTCACGCTAATTTATATCACAATGATACTTTTTCAAGGGAAACCGGCGCAAGTGTGGCATTATGATTACCGGATCGACCGTTGCCAGCACCCACCCGCTCCAGACCCACTCGACGCGGAATCAAGTGACGCCAAGCGAGCATCCGTTGGCGGACCAACGAATGTTCGCTTAGGTCCAGCGCGCCCAAGCGCCCCGGACTGGCAATGTGGCGGCAGGTTCCGTCCGCCTCAGCCGCGGGCTCGCCGGCGCACACGAGGCTCGCCCGCCGTGGCGGCATCGCGTGGCGGTGCGACCAGGGCTCCGAGCTTCTGCTCGATTGTCGCCCGGTCGGGGCGCGGCCCAGGCACGTAGCTGTCGAGCGCGCGGCGCATGGCGGCGAGATGCACGGCCGAGGTGCCGCAGCAGCCGCCGACGATGCGCGCGCCGGCGTCGAGCGCCAGCTGCACGTAGTCGGCCATCAGCTTCGGGCTGCCGGAGTAGACGACGCTGCCGCCCTTGATTTGCGGGATGCCGCAATTGGCCTTGGCGATCACGATCGCCTCCGGATTGGCTTGTGTCATGGCGAGCACGGAAACGAGGAGGTCGGACGCTCCGACCCCGCAGTTCGCTCCGACCCCGATCGGGGCCCGGGCGAGGCTGTCGCCGATTGCCATCACGGCGCCCGGCTCGAGCCCCATCATGGTGCGCCCAGCCGTGTCGAAGCTCGCGGTGCAGGTGAAGGGCAACCCGACAGCGACGGCAGCCTGCATGGCGGCCAGCATCTCCTCGGTCGCCGACATCGTCTCGATCCACGCCACATCGGCGCCGCCAGCCATCAAGCCTGAGATCTGCTCGGTGAAGGCTTCGACCGCCTCGGTCATGGTGAGCTTGCCGAGTGGCTCGAACAGCTCGCCCGTCGGCCCGACCGAGCCCGCGACCACGATCTCGCGCCCCGAGGCATCCGCGACCTCGCGTGCGATCTCGGCCGCGCGCTGGTTCAGCTCGAAAGTGCGCGCCTGCAGATTGTGCAGCTTCAGCCGGTGGCGGTTGCACCCGAACGTGTTGGTGAGGATGATGTCGGCGCCCGCTTCCACGAACTGGCGATGCAACCCGGCGACCTTCTCCGGCTGCTCGACCGTCCACATCTCCGGCGGATCGCCCGACATCAGGCCCATGTCGAAATAATTGGTGCCGGTCGCGCCATCCGCCAGCAGGGCGTGCTTACGGGCGAGCAGCGATTCGAGCGAAGCCATGGTGGTTCTCCTGGGCGACGGATGGGGTCGATCGGCACCTGACGCCTGCCTGCGGTCGCCTCCTCGCAGTGTCGGAGGAAGTCGAGGACTCAACTGGATGCGATGGCCCAGCTATACGACAGATGCACCCGTTTCGCTACCTCTCCCAGGCCGCAGCTCCGGTCGGCAGGCGCCGCATCGCGCCAGTCGCCCCCGGCAATCCGCGTGCCGACGCTGCTCAGAACCGGATGCCGAGGCCGGCTGTCGCCCGGTGGCTTGCCGTCTCGATCGACGCGCTCACCGTGTCGTCAGGTGCCTCGGGGAAAAGCGTCAGAGCGATATCCTCCACGTCCGTGTAGCGGTACTCGCCTCGCAGGAAGAGGCCGTCCGCCAGCATTGCCTCCAGCCCGGCGCCGGCGGTCCAACCGGAGAGGGCGTGGGTTTGGCTCTGATAGGCGTCCTCGACACTGCACCAGCTGGCCGAGGTCGAGCAGCTCACGCGGGTCTGTGCCTGCTGCCAGGCCAAGCCTGCGGTCACATAGCCAAGCAGGCTCGGATCGATCAAAATGCCGGCCCGCAGGCGCAGGCTCGCATCGAAGTCGGCTTCCAGCACGACGGAATCCGGGCTGCCCGCGAGCGCCTGCGCACTGCTGGTGCCAGGAATGCCGATCACGGTCTCATTGGCGTTGGCCTTGCCCGCGTCGACCTCGATGCCGAGCACCAGGGGGCCATGTTGCCAGTCATAGCCGGCGAAACCGCCGACCCATGCGCCCGTCGCATCGAGATCGGCTCGGGTCGTGTCGAAAACAGGGAACGAGCTGCCAAAGAAGGGGATGCCGGTCGTCGTCCACTCCGCGTCCTGCCGCACAGCGCCGAGCGCCCCGCCCAGGTGCAGGCCACTCCATGCCGGAGCTGGGGTCCCCCCCTCGTCCTTGAGGCTTTCGCCGCCGCTTCGCGCCCGCGAGAGATCGACAGCGACCCCGAGCGACACCGTCTGGGAATAGAGACCTCCGGCCGCCGAATCGCCGGGAATGAACGCCGACGCGCCCGAGAGCAGGTCCGCAATCGTCGTGGGCCCTTTGGCGAGCAGCCATTGCTCGTAGCCGTAGCCGAGCGCGAGCCGCGTGCTCCCGCTGATGCGGTAGGTCAGATTGATGTCGCCCGCCGCCATCGTCACATCCTCGAACGTCTCCTTGAACAACAGCGACCGGCTATGATGGAGATCGCGATCCTGGCCCTCGCCCCAGCGCGATCCGATGGCACGGGCCGACAGACCGAAGCGCCCGATCTCGGCTTCGGCGCTCACGCCCAGATAGGGCGTTTCCCACCACTGGTCGTAGGAGATGCCCAGGCCGTCGTTGAACACCCCGGCATAGTTCGACGTGCCGTTGTTGGCGTGCCACTTGTAGGTTTCCCACTTGAAGCCGACGACGGGCCCCGCCGAGAAATGGCCCAGGTCGATGAGCTTCGCGCTGGCCGACAGATCGAGCAGGAAGGCATGCTGGAGCAGCGTATCGGGATGGTTCGATTCGCAGAGCGAGCCTCCGTCCGCGCTCGCCGGGCAGCCGGAAACATTGAAGTCGTAGTCGTTCATGTGCGAGGAATCGGTCAGGTTGGTCGCGCCCTTGATGCCCAGTGTCAGCCAATCGAGCGGATTGTAGGCCAAGCCGGCGCGCGCCATCACGACCCGGTCGAAATTCCAATCGAGGCGACTGACGACCGAGCCTGTCGCCGGGTCGAGGACGAGCTCGCGCCCCTGGCCATTCATCATGCCGATGGCGAGATCGGCTTGGAGGTCGCCGTGCCGGAGCGATGCCTCCTCGGCTTTGGCGCCGTGAGCAGCGATCATGACCGAGCCGATGATTGTGGCTGATGCCAACACACGGGCGCAACGCGACGCAAGACGCAACATAACGTAACCAGATCATTGGAGCAGATAGCGACGACCTAACGATGCGAACGGAATGGTGTCAACATTGGCGCAGTCGCCGGCGCATGCTTTGCACTCGTTTGTGGCTCCGCTGTCACATGCCCTGACCCCACGCGCCCGCACGCCGTCGACCGCAAACAAGGCGGCACCGTCCCCTTCGACCCCTGGCCACCACATGCGCATCGATTGCGCGTTCCAACCCATTCATCCGGCCACCGCTCGATCACAGCCGACCCCAACACCCGTCATCCCGGGCGACCGAAGGTCGAGCCGGGATCTTGGTTGCGAATTCCGCGTCCGCGGCGAGGATCCCGGATCGACGCAAAGTGCGTCGTCCGGGATGCCGGGTGTGGAGGAGGTTGGGCGCCGGACCCCTTTGGGTTGGTGTCCGTAGGCAAACTCGACCCTCTTGCCAAAGGGGTCCGACCCCGCTCGATGACCGGGGCAGCGGGACTCTCGTGCTCGGGTCAAAACACTAAGCAGAGTTCGCCAAAGTGGTCTACCCGGTTTGGCGATAAAACTCTGCGAAAACAAAAGAATCTAAGCAGGCATTCGTTGGTCTTCCAACGAAAGGTTGCTTAGTCGCGACCTGACGTGTGCTGCCGCTCACCTTCCGCGTCCTCGCGCTTGCCCGCCCAGATCATCTGGATGTTGCGGGCATAGATCAGCAGGCCGAGGCCTTGGCCGAGCATGAACACGGGATCGAGCCGATAGATCGCGTAGGCAAACAGCATGGCGCCGCCGACGACGCTGAAATACCAGAACGTTTCCGGCACGATGCTGCGGCGCGCCCGTTCGCTGGCGATCCATTGGATGATGAAGCGTGCCGAGAACATCATCTGGGCCATGAAACCGATGCCGAGCCAAAGCAGCTCGGTCGAGGACATCGACGCCCACCAGACCGCGAGCCTGCTCAGATCCATGCGACGGTTTCCTTCCTCGGCACAGGGCGGCCCGAGCCCGGCACCGGCCTACCTCGCCACCTCTGTCACGGCCGGCACCTTGGTTCTACGGCGCAGCCATGTCACCCCGAACAGGTCGTGGATGCCGACCAGGGCGCGCCCGAAATTCGTGTACTTCGATTGGCCGGCGAGGCGCGGCCGGTCGGTGACCGGCTCATAGGCGACCTCGAGCCCATAGGTCTGGAACAGCGCCGGCAGGTACCGATGCATGCTGGTGAAGTACGGCAGCCGGATGAAGGCCTCGCGGTGATAGGCTTTGATGCCGCAGCCGGTGTCGGGGCATTTGTCGTCGAGGACCCGGTCGCGCAGCCAGTTGGCGAACGTGGAGGCAAACCGCCGCGACCCGACCGCCTTGCGGTTGATGCGCACGCCGCCGACCAGTGCCGGTCCCGCTTGGCCCGGCACCGCGAGCTTGCCCACCAGCCTGGGGATGTCGTGGGGATCGTTCTGGCCATCGCCATCCATGGTCGCGATCACGGCAAAGCGGGCGGCCCAGATGCCGGTGCGCAGACCACTCGATTGGCCGCTGCGACTGCCATGCCGAAGCACCCGTAGGGCCGGGTAGCGCGGCATCAGCGCACCGATCTCCCCCGCCATGCCATCGTCGCTGCAATCGTCGATGACGATCACCTCGCCCAGCATCTCGCCAGGCACGGCTGCAAACGTCTCGGTGACGAGCCGGCCGATGTTGCCCGCCTCGTTGTAGGCTGGAATGACCACGGAGATGCGCATCTGTTCCAGGTCTTTCCTGATGCTCCGCCCGGCCGATTTACCGGCGGCGGGCGAGCCATAACAGGCTTCCGCCGGCCCTCTCAAGCCTCTATATGACGCACGCGACGGCCATCTTCTCTCCCCTGTCCCATCCGCGATGAGGCTCGAGCCGACCGTGACCGAAGCGCCCCTCGATCGCAGCCTCGCATCCCGCCTGGCACTCGTCTTGGCCGCCTTGACGCTCGCTCGGTTGGCGGCGCTCTGGCTCAGCGCGACCGACCTTTTCTTCGACGAGGCGCAATACTGGGAATGGAGCCGCGAGCTCGCCTGGGGCTACTACTCCAAGCCCCCGGTGATCGCCTGGCTGATCGCCCTGTCCACCTCGGTCTGCGGCGACGGCGAGGCCTGCGTGCGGCTCGCTTCCCCACTCGTCCATGCGGCAACCGCCTTCCTCGTCTTTCTGGCCGGGCGCCAACTCTACGACGAGCGGACCGGGTTCTGGTCCGCCATCGTCTATGCGACATTACCCGGTGTTTCGGTGTCTTCCGGGATCATCTCGACGGACGTGCCGTTGCTGTTCTGCTGGGCCTTGGCGCTATTGTCCGTCTTGCGGCTACGTGCGGGCGGAGGATGGCGCTGGGCGCTCCTGTTCGGTCTGGCGATCGGGCTCGGCCTGCTGTCCAAGTACGCGATGGTGCTATTCCTCCCGTGCACGCTCTTGGCCCTGTGGGTCGTGCGAGGTGATGGCCGCGGAATTGGCCTGCCGAAGGCGGCAGCAGCCTTGGCTGCAGCGCTCGCCACGGTGTCGCCCAACCTGCTCTGGAATGCCGCCAACGGCTTTGCAACGTTCACCCATACGGCCGACAACGCCAATTGGGGTGGCGACCTGTTCCGGCCGGGCAAGGCGCTCGAGTTCTTCGGCGCCCAGTTCGGTGTGTTCGGGCCCGTGCTGTTCGCGGCTCTCCTCGTCATCGCCTGGCGCGCCACGCGCCGGCCACTCCCGGCCGCGGATCGGCTCCTGCTTGCCTTCTGCTTGCCGGTAATCGTCCTCTTCACGGCCCAGGCCTTCGTTTCGCGGGCGCACGCCAATTGGGCCGCCGTCGCCTATGTGGCGGGTACGTTGCTGGTGACGGCGACCATGCTGCGCGACGAAGCCTGGCGCGCGCGCTGGGGCTCGCTCACCCTGCATCTGGCGCTCGCTGCCCTGATTCCGATCGGGATGGCGATGGCCGGACGGGTGACCTTGCCGGGTGGGGTCGATCCGCTGGCCCGCCTGGTCGGCTGGCGAGCGCTCGGCGAGGCGGCCAAGACCGAGCTCGCAAACGGATCTTACCGCGCCGTGCTGGCCGACGACCGCGCCATCGTCGCCGAGCTGATCTATTATCTGCGCGAAGTGCCGGTGCCGGTGCTGGCCTGGAAGGGCGGCGACCAGCCGCGCGACCACTACGAGTCGACGCGGCCCTATCGCGCGGGCTCGCCACAACCGGTGCTGCTCGTCAGCCTGACCCCTGACATCGCCAGCATCGCCGAGCGATTCCAGCGCGTGAAAGCGTTGCCATCGCCGCCCGATCGTGCAACCGCAGGGGGACGAAAGGCGTTTCTCTTCGAGCTCGACGGGTTTCGCGCGCGTTGATCCAATGGGAGTGTGGTCATGCTGAATGGCAGGAATGCGGTCGTGACGGGCTCGACGTCCGGCATCGGGCTCGCGATCGCCAAGGCGCTGGCCCAGGACGGCGCTGGTGTCGTG